>DASUTW010000021.1:0-11528 GCA_036374395.1 Actinomycetota bacterium | reverse complement strand
GCGAACGGGCTGTCGAACCTCGGGGTCGGTTACGGGCGGGTCGGAAGGTGGGACGAGAGCCGGACCGCGATCCACGAGGCTCTCGAGCTGTTCTCTGCCGCGCGGAACCCGACCGGGATCGCCTCCGTGATCCTCGACCTCGCCTTCATCCTCTCGTGGCAGGGACGACACGAGGATGCGGTCCGCCTGGCCGGGGCCTGGGAGGTGGCGCGAGACGCCGCCGGGGGAGGTCCGCCCTCCGACTTCCTCGGAGCCTTGATCGGAGACCCGGTCCAGGAGGCGAAGGACGCCCTCCCCGATGAGGCGGCCCGGCGGGCCTGGGACGAGGGGAAGGCCCTGAACTGGGACGAGGCCGTCTCCCTGGCCCGCGAGCTCGCGACCGACTAGCTCCGGCCGCGGGTCCCGCTCTGCGATCCACTCCTCACCGGAACGGAATCCAGGCCACGTCGTCGAGCGTCTGGAGGTCGGACGCCTCGAGGCCGGTCTCCGAGACCGTGTAGAGGAGGTCGCCGACCACGAGCGAGCGGCGGATCCCACCCGGCAACCATTCGCCGACCGCGCCGTCTCCGTGGCTGAGCGTCCCGGCCTTCCACAGACCGTCGCCCTGGAGCCGAACGGCCACCGCCCCGGAGAACCCACCGCCTCCCAGCTCGTCTCCCCACGTGGTGATCGGGACCACGACGAGGCCCTCGGGCTCCCAGTAGAGGAACGCGTGGTGATCCCACTCCGCCTCGGAGCTGCCGTCCGCGATCTTTACGGTGTCGATGCGGCGAGGATCCGCCGGATCGGAGACGTCGAACAGCGAGAGCTGCGTCCCTCGCGTCAGGCCCCCCTCGGTCGCGTCCTGCCCGACGCCGAGCAGTCGGCCCTCGCCCACCGGGTGCAGGTACGCGGAGTAGCCGGGGATCTTCAGCTCCCCGGTGACCGCGGGGGTCGCCGGATCCGAGAGGTCCACGACGTACAGCGGGTCCACCTGGCGGAACGTGACCACGTAGCCGACGTCGCCCATGAACCGAACGGCGTAGATCCGCTCGCCCTCGCCCAGCCCGCCCACGGACCCGACCGGCACCAGGGCTCCTGCGCGCTCCTCGAGCACGGTCACCACGCTCTCGGCCTTTTGCGTTGCCCAGAACTCGGGGGAGTCGGTGGAGGCCACGCGGAGCCGCCCCTCGTGCTCGTCCATCGAGAACTGGTTGAGGAGCCAGCCGGGGACCCGCCCCGACGACCGGTAGGTCGCGGGCTCATCTTCCGAGATGTCGAAGCGGTGGATCTGCGTGGTGAAGTCCTCGCGGAGGTCCGCGGGCATCCCCCGCTCGAACGCGATCGGATCGATCCAGCGCTGCGTGGCCACGTAGAGGCTCTCGGGCGAGGCGTACACCGTCTCACCTGCGGACAGAACGCCGACGGATCCCTCGGTCGCGGACGCGCTCAGGCCCTCCTCGAGGTCCAAGGTCAGAACGGTCAGCATGTCGAAGCCCGCGAACTCGGTGGGGTGATGGGCCGAGGCGCAGTCGAGGAGAGGTCCCTCCGCGAGCACCGTTCCGTCGCCATCCTCCAGCACGTGGTGCGGGACCCAGTCCTCGACCGTGGACGCTCGGATCACACCACGGTTGTGCTCGAGAGCCTCGCGCTTCGCTTGCAGACCCCCCCGCTCCCCGGGGAACTCGAACTCCAGGCCCACTGGGAAGGAGCTGACCACGACCCGGACGATGCCGTCGGCAATCCGCGCGGACAGGTAGCGGCCGTCGAGGTAGAGGCGCCGAACGATCTCCGGGTCGGACGGATCGGTGAGATCGACCTCCATGAGGAGGCTGATCGAGCCCCCGTGCGAGACGACGTCGCGCCTGAGAGGCTCCGGCCCCGGACCCCCGCCCCAGCCTTCTCCGAGCAGGAGGGCGCGGTCGCCGTGCAGCACCATGTCCCGCATCCAGACGTCCCCGAGACGGAGGGAGCCGACCTTCCTGGGAGCGCTCCCCGAGACGTCGAAGACGAAGAGCCGCCCCCGGACCAGGGCCAGCAGCCGCTCGCCGTCGGTCTTAACGATGTCGGGCTCGTCCACCCCGGAGGTCTGGATGTTCGTGGTCGAGTAGTCGACGCCCGCCGTGGGCTGTGCCGCCCGGAATTCTCCCTCCGCCGCGACCTCGGCGTCGAAGAAGACGGGACCCCATCCTCCGCCCAGCCCCCACGCGGTCACGTGCTCCAGGCCGTGACCCTTCACGTAGGAGAGGAAGTCCTCACAGTCGTCGAACGGCTGGAGCCCTCCGGCTAGGAGCTGGGGGATGCCCCCCAGGCCGGTCACCGGTCCCGACGTGCAGGACGCCAGCAGGATCCCCATCGCAGCCAGTGCACGAAGCGCTCGCATCTCGCCCTCCCGGGTCGTCTGGGTGTTCGACGGGAGAGGGCGGAGGTGAGTTCCCGGCTCGCTCAGCCGTCCCGAGCGCTCGCGATGCGGGCGGCGAGCAGCAGGAGCGCCCAGAGCGCAGCGCCCAGGACGAGGGAGGCGATCCCCGCGAGGATGAAGGACTCACGAACGACGAGCTCGACACCCTCGTACGTGATGGTGGCGTGCCCGACGATGCGCTCGGTCGTCGTGACCTTCGCCGGGGCCAGAACGAAGCAGGCGATCCCCAGGCCGCCCCCCGTCACGAGCGTCACCCAGGCCATCACTCGAGCCGCGCGCACCTCCCAGCTCATGCCCGCTCCCAGGGTCCGTGCGTGAGGACCGACTGCCCCACGGGGTCGCACGTGTCCCCGACCGCCCGGAGCACCAGCAGGTCATCGTCGAAGCGCCATTCGTACACGTCGGCCTCCTCGCGGCAGTAGTTGTCGAACGCGGGATGACTCGTCTCCGTGATCAGGAAGGCCACGCGATCGCCGGAGATCCCGTAGGCGCCCGACTTCACGAACCCCCCGTTATCGAGGGTCCACTCGCCGTCCTTCAGGGTCAGGGTCGCCGGGGCCGTCGTGCTCTCGTACTCGCCGGGGAGCGTGGACGGGTCGGGGAGCCTCGCGCAGGAGGCGAGGACGAGCACGGTGGCCACCGCGGTCGCTCTCATCGCGGAGGGAGTCTCAGGCACGCGCGGCCGTGCGTGAATGGCGGCCGTGTCCCGGCGATGTCCCATCGCCGCCGGGGTCCAGGACGTAGCCGTGGCCCCGACGGGTCCGGATCAGGGGCCGAGCCCGGCTCCGGTCGCCGAGGAGCCTGCGGAGCCGGTACACGGAGCGGCGGACGTCCTCTCCGGTGGGCCAGGCGTCCTCGGGCCACACCAGGCGGGCCAGCTCGTCGGAGGGCACGGGCTCGCCGGCACGCAGGGCGAGTTCGGAAAGCACCGAGAACTCACGGGGCGGCAGCTCGACCACCCTGCCGTCGAGCTCGGCCACCCGCCGGGCCAGGTCGACCCGGAGCCGCCCCAGGTCGAGCACCTCGGCGGGACGCCCGACGCCCCGCAGCGAGGCGGGCGGCACGATCGTCTCCCCGTCCCCGTTCCGGTAGTGGTGCACGGTGGCGTCGGCCAGCACGTGCGCCTCGTGGAGGCTGAGCTTCGGCTCCGACCACTGCTCGCCGGCGAAACCCTTGAGCGAGTCGAGATCCTCCCAGACGGTCACGATCATGTACTCGTCGGGAGAGGCCTCCGTGGGCGTCCCGAAGTGGACGGAGAGGCACCCGGGCGTCGTCTCGAACCGAGGCACGGCCTCCTCCCTGAACAGCCGCTCGAACTCCGCGTGCTGGCCCGGCCGCACCGTCCCCCGGAAGACTCGCGTGATCACGTTCCCATTGTCCTCTATGACGCGGGGACGTGACGGCGACCTCGGCGACATGGTGCGGGCTGCCCGGTCGTGGTTGATTAGCGTCATGCGACGAGTGATCGTGATCCTCGCCCTGCTCGCCGCTGCATGCTCCGGCGAGGCCCCCGCCGAGCCCGCGCCCGAGGCGACCGCCTCGGGCGTCCCCTATCCCTATCCGTTCACCACTCCGACCCCGCCGCCGGAGGTGACGCCCCTGGACGGCGTCTGGATCAGGGAGGTCCCGGACGAGCTGGCCGGACCGGTGGGGAAGTGTCGGCGCTGCCCCCCGTACCGACTCGAGCTGGGGGACACGAACACCTTGACGATCGTTCGGGGGACGTTCGAGATCGAGCACACACTTCACGGGTGGACGAACGCGGGACATGTCTTCGTGGAGGCCGATACCGCGACGCTGATCAACGACCCGAACTGTACCTCCGCCGAGGGCGTGTATCGCTGGACGATCGAAGGTGACGAACTCACCTTCGAGCTCGTGGAGGACGCGTGCGCCTTCGGCGACCTCAGGCCTCGGTACTTCACCTCGACGTCCTGGACCCGGGCGGGTTGAGGTCGCCGAAGGCGCACCCGTAAGGTTGGCCCCGTGGCGCGCTGGGCGACCTTCGACTGCTACGGAACCCTGATCGACTGGGACCGGGGCATCGGCGACGCGCTGGCCGGCCTCTGGCCCCGGGCCGACCGCCGGCGGCTCCTCGCGGGCTTCCACGCGGTTGAGCCGCTGATCCAGGACGCCGAGCCCACGCTTCCGTACCGGAAGGTCCTGGACCGGGCCCGGGTGGCCGTCGGCGCGGTCCTCGGGCTGCCGGCCGGAGAGGAGAACGTGCTGGCCGAGTCGCTGCCGACCTGGCCGCCCTTCCCCGAGGTGCCGGGCGTCCTCCGGGACCTCCGGGACCGGGGCTGGCGTCTGGCCATCCTCTCCAACACCGACCCCGATCTGCTCGCCGCCTCGCTCGAGCGCATCGCCGTCCCCTTCGAACTGACGGTCACGGCGGCCGACGCCGGGTCGTACAAACCTTCTCCGGGGCACTGGGAACGGTTCGACGCGCTGTCCGGCGACCGGGAGTCGCACGTCCACGTCGGGGCGAGTCCCTTCCACGACCTCGAGCCGTGCGCCAGGCTGGGGATCCCCGCGATCTGGATCAATCGGCTCGGGCAGCGGAGCGACCTGCCTCGGGCCGCGGAGCTCCCCACCCTCGAGGGCCTGCCGGAGGCCCTCGAGGTCGTCGCCTGAGCTCGGTCCGGAGTCATCCGTGGGTGGGCGGGGAAGGATGGATGCATGCCCCGCGTGGCCCGGGATGCTGAACGGACGCTGCTCGGTGTCCTCCTCTTCCTGATCGCGCTCGCCGCGATCACGGGCTTCGCGTACCCGGAGCCGGCCTCGCGGGACGAGCCTCCTCGAGGGGCGGCGCCGGCTCTCCAGCGCCCCGAGCTCTTCGGCGTCGCCTCGTGGTACGGGGAGACCTTCCGGGGGAGGACGACGGCCTGCGGTGATCCCTACGATCCCGACGCGCTCACGACCGCCCACCGCCAACTCCCCTGCGGCACCCGGCTCCGGGTGGAGCACGGGGGCCGCGGCGTGACCGTGACGGTCACCGATCGGGGGCCCTTCGTCGAAGGCCGGTTCCTCGATCTCTCCAGGGCGGCGTTCGCCCGGCTGGCGCCACTCGAGAAGGGCCTGGTCGAGGTCCGCGTCGTGGTCCTCTCTCGCTGAGCCAGCTCAAGCATCGCGCTCCATCCTCCGATACATAGGGTGAGCACAATCAACCAAAGACGACGAACGGTCTCGATAAAGGCAAACCGTCGGTGACGACGGGACGCAAAGGTACGGACCCCCGCCAATGGGCAGCCGACCTGCCGAAGGACCAGGACACCACTCGCGGGTCCTGGCGGGACCGCGAGGAGGTGTCCACCGATGCTTTCGCTCGCGCATCCAAGGATCAAGCGGATCCCGATCCTCCTGCTCCTGGCCGCGCTCCTTCTCTCCCTGATGGCGTACGGAGAGGCGGAGGCGGCCACGAAGGCCCAGCGCGTCGAACGCAGGCTGATGAATCAGGAGCGCCGCCCCAAGGCCCGTGCCACGTTCAGGCTCGACCGCGGGCTCTCCAGGATCGCGCGCCGGCACAGCCGCCGGATGGCGAGTATGGGAACCCTCCACCACAACCCGAACCTCGTCGAGCAGGTCCGGGGCCGTCGGTGGCAGCGGCTGGGCGAGAACGTCGGCGTCGTCGGACCCACCGGTAATCTCCGGGAAACGCTCCGCATGCTCCACGGCGCGTTCATGAACAGCGACCCCCACCGTCGGAACATCCTCTACCGACCCTTCCGAAGGGTGGGTGTGGGGCTCGTCCGGAACGACGGGCGGGTCTGGGTGACCATCGTCTTCCTGGGCTGAGGGAGGCGGGAGCGCCCCCGAGGCCGAAGGCCTCGGGGGCGCTCCCGCTCCTCGCGGAGCGGGTTGGGTTACTCGCTCCGGCGCCTCGTGAGGATCACAAGCGGCGTCCCGACCAGGACGAGCGCCAGCGCCATCAGCGCCAGGATCAGCAGCTCCGCTCCGGTGAACGCGAGCGTGCCTCCCTCCTCCGTGGTCGTGACGTCGGTGTCGGTGTCCGTGTCCGTGTCCCGGTCCGTGATGTCCCCCAGGACCTCGATGAAGGTGTTGGTCACCGTCACCGTGACCTCCTGGCCGTCGCTGGTGATCTCGACGGTCGGGGGGTCAGAGGGGGTGCCGCCGTCCGGGGAGTAGGTCACCGAATCGGCGTCCCCGGTCCCGGTCTCGGTCACCGTGCACTCGGTCCCCAGCGGGATCCCCGTGATGGGGAGGCTCCCCGAGGTGAGGTTCCCGTCCTCGTCGAAGACCAGCGTCGCGTCGTAGGCGTCATCGTCGCAGTCCACGTCGATGGTGAACTCGGTCCCCGGCTCGGGCGAGCCGGTCCCGTCGACGACCTTGGCCACGTCCAGCGAGCCCGTCTCCTCGACGTCGTAGCAGAACGAGACGTGGCTCACGCCGTAGTACTGCCCGTTGTTCGGGTTGAACGGGGAGGTCAGCCCGCTGTCGCCGGTGGACTCCGGCGAGTAGCTGTAGAGGCTGGCGTTCGGGCCGCCCTTGACGATGACGTAGTCGATCCCGATGTTCGAGGTCCAACCGATGGACCCGTTCGGGGGCGTGTCACTCGTCGTCATGTTCACGATGAGCGTGCCGTCTGTGTACTGGCCCGCGGCGGGCGGTTCGACCTTGAGCTCCGTCGTCCCGGCGGGACACGACGGGTTGCCCTCGACGAACGTCGGGGTGACGCCGTTCGCGGAGGTCGCGCCGGGCTCGTCGGCCAGCGCCTCGGCCTGAGCCGCCGTCTCGCCTCCGCCACCGCCGCCCTTCGTCTGGGCTGCCTCCACGGCGCCGGACTGACCGTCGGGGTTGGCCGGTGGCTCGGGTTCGGGCTCGGGAGCCGGCTCCGGCTCCTCAGCCGGAGCCTCCTCAGCCGGAGCCTCCTCCGCCGGAGCCTCCTCTGCCGGAGGCTCCTCTGCCGGTTCGTCGGTCGCCTCGGCGGCCGTCACCTCCGGCTCGTCCCCATCGGTCGCGGCCCAGGCAGCCAGCGGGCTGCCCAGCGCCACCAGAAGTACGACCAGGATGGCGAGCCAGCGGCGCGTGACGCCGGCCGCGGTCCTGTGTCGGTAATTGTTAGTCATTGTCATCATCCCTCTCTATCCCCCAAGAGCAAGTATCGTGTCCCCCGAACGCCCCAACGGGGGCCTCGAGACCCCCATCGTTCGGGACATTCGGCTCATCACGGTGTGCGCCTGGGTTCACCGGATAACGGCCCCGCTTGCGTGCGCCGGGGGCCCTCGGCGATCCGTGTCCTGCATCCCGCTCCCTCCTTCTTGCTGACCAGGGACGTTCCGCCACCGCCGGAGCTGGGGCTCCAACGGCGGGTGGCGGGGCGGGCGCCAGTACGGCTCGTCCTGCTACGTCCCCCTCGTGGGGGAAGCTCCCCCATACGGGGGAATGGACTATTACGAGTTTGGCAGCCGACAGACCGAGTGAGGACCACCCGCCAGAGCTAAATAGACATAGTTACTAAGAACTACTGACTCTGGCCGAAGGTGCTAGACGAGCCTAGTCCGAGAGGGACCGGTCGATGAGCTCTGTCTGCTCGTGCTGATGCACGGTCTGGCTCCCGGTCGCCGGACTGGGACTCTCGGGTCGGGCCACAAGCCGGGGACGGACGTCGAGGAGCCGCTCCATCTTGAGGTGGACGAAGCGCGCAGCGCCCATGTTCTCGGGCTCCTCCTGGGCCCACACGACCTCGGCCCCCGGGTAGCGATCGAGCTGCTCGCGGAGGGCGGCCGCGGGGAACGGGTACAGCTGCTCGACCCGGACCAGCGCGACGTCGTCGACCTCCCGTTCCCCGCGGCCGCGCAGGAGGTCGTAGAAGAACTTCCCCTGGACGAGGAGCACGCGGCGGATCTCGGACGGCTCGACGGGATCGGGCAGGACCTCCCGGAAGCGCCCCAGCGTGAACTCGTCGGCCGCGCTGCGGGCCGCCGGGAGGCGGAGCGGGGACTTCGGCGTCAGCACGATCAGGGGCTTGCGCCGGTCGCGGAGGGCCTGCCGCCGCAGCAGGTGGAAGTACTGCGCGGGGGTGGATGGCACCGCGATCTCCATGTTGTCCTTCGCCGCCAGCGTGAGGTATCGCTCCAGGCGGGCGGAGGAGTGCTCGGGCCCCTGGCCCTCGAAGCCGTGGGGCAGCAGCATCACGAGGCCGCTCGTCTGGCCCCACTTGTCCTCGGCCGAGGCGATGAACTGGTCGATCACGACCTGGGCCCCGTTGGCGAAGTCCCCGAACTGCGCCTCCCAGAGGACGAGGGCCCCCGGGTTCGACACCGAGTAGCCGTACTCGAAGCCCAGCGCGGCGAGCTCGGAGAGCAGGCTGTCCAGCGCGACGAAGCGCCCGGGCGCTCCCTCAAGGTTCGCGAGCGGCAGGTACTCCTTCCCGGTCTCCTGGTCGACGAGCACGGAGTGACGCTGGCTGAAGGTCCCCCGGCGTGTGTCCTGCCCCGAGAGCCGGATCCACACGCCGTCCCGGATCAGGGACCCGAAGGCGAGGGCCTCGGCGAGCGACCAGTCCACGGCGTCCTCGGGAAGGGCCTTCCTCCGCTGATCGAGCCACCGCTGGAGCTTTTCGTGGACGTGGAAGGTTTCGGGGACCGTGGTGATCCCCTCGATCACCTCGTCGAGCACGGCACGTTCGACCCCCGTCTCGATCGGGGGCGCCGGCTCCGGCTCGCGCGCTTCCCGCGCCGACGGGCGCTGAGGCTGGGACTCGGCCTTCGTCTCGTCCAGCGCCTGCTGAAGGGTCTCCCGGTACTCCTCGAGCGAGCGCTCCGCCTCCTCGACGGTGAGGAGGCCTCGGTTGACGAGCTGCTCCATGTAGCGCTTGCGCACCGAGCGGAGGCTCCGGATCTTCGCGTACATCCGCGGCTGAGTGAACGCGGGCTCGTCGCCCTCGTTGTGGCCCCACCGCCGGTAGCACCACATGTCGATCACGACGTCGCGATGGAAGGTCTCCCGGAAGGCGAAGGCCAGCCGCGCCACGCGGACGCAGGCCTCGGGGTCGTCGCCGTTCACGTGGAAGATCGGGGCCTGGACCATCTTGGCCACGTCGGTGGCGTAGGTCGAGGAGCGACCGTAGTCCGAGCCGGTGGTGAACCCGAGCTGGTTGTTGACGATGATGTGGACGGTCCCGCCGGTCGAGTACCCGTTGAGCTGGGAGAGAGCGAAGGTCTCGGCCACGACCCCCTGGCCGGCGAAGGCGGCGTCCCCGTGGATCAGGAGGGGGAGCACCGGGTCCTCGTCGTCGCGATCGAGCTGCTCGAGCTTGGCCCGGGCCATCCCCTCGAGCACGGGGTCCACGGCCTCCAGGTGCGAGGGGTTGGAGACCACCGAGACCACGAGCTGGTTGCCGGCGCGCGAGGTGTGCTTGCCGGCCGCCCCGACGTGGTACTTCACGTCCCCCGATCCCTGCGCGGACAGGGGGTCGATATCCCCCTCGAACTGCCGGAAGATCTGCGCGTACGACTTCCCGATCACGTTGGCCAGCACGTTGAGGCGCCCGCGGTGCGCCATCCCGATCAGTGTCTCCTCGATCGCCGAGTCGGCGGCCAGGTCGAGGATCGCGTCGAGCATCGGGATCATGCTCTCGGCGCCCTCCAGTCCGTAGCGGCGATGGCCCACGTACTTCGTGTGGAGGAACTGCTCGAACGCCTCGGCCTGGTTCAGCTTCGAGAGGATGTGGGTCCGGTCCTCCTTCGTGAGGTCGGCCTGCCGCCCCTCCACCCGCCCCTGGATCCACCGCTTGGGCTCCACGTCCTGCATGTGCATGTACTCCACGCTGGAGGTTCGGCAGTAGGCCTCGCGCAGGACGCTCAGGATCTCGCCGAGGGTCGTCTCCTCGGTGCCCGCGAGCCCGCCGGTGGGGAAGCGACGGTCGAGGTCCCAGATCGTGAAGCCGAAGAACGCGGGGTCGAGCTCCGGGTGCATCGCGGGCGGCTCGGACTCGAGCGGGTCGAGGTTCGCGATGAGGTGGCCGCGCACCCGGTACATGTTGATGAGCTGGGAGACGCGGGCCTCCTTCTCGTCGGCGCCGAGCGTGCCCGGCCGGGGGTTCACGTCCCGGCGCCACTCGACGGGGACGTAGGGCACGCCCATCGAGGCGAAGACCTCGTCGTAGAAGCGCTCTTCGCCCAGGAGGAGCCGCTCCACGTCCCTGAGGAACTCGCCGGACTCGGCGCCCTGGATCACGCGGTGGTCGTAGGTCGAGGTGAGGGTGAGGACCTTGCCCACGCCCAGCTCCGCCAGGGTGTCCGGGTCGGCCCCCGAGTACTCGGCGGGGAAGCCGATCGCCCCCACGCCGATGATCGCGGCCTGGCCCGGCATCAGCCGGGGGACGGACTGGACGGTCCCGAGCATCCCCGGGTTCGTGATCGAGACGGTCGTGCCGGCGAAGTCGTCGGGCGAGAGCTCGTTCCGCTGGACCTTGCCGACCAGCTCCTCGTAGGACCGCCAGAACGCCTCGAAGCCGAGGGTCTCGGCCTCCTTGATGTTCGGGACGAGGAGAGTGCGGCTCCCGTCCTCCTTCTGGACGTCGACGGCGAGCCCCAGGTTCACGTGCGGGTAGCGGATCGCGTGGGGGATCCCGTCGATCTCCCTGTAGCCAACGTTCATCGCCGGCCGCCCGGCGAGGGCCCGCACCACGGCGAATCCGATCAGGTGGGTGAACGAGGCCTTGCCCCCCCGGTTCCGGCCGAGGTGCCGGTTGAGCATGCCTCGGTTGAGCTCGAGCAGCTTGGCGGGGACCGTGCGGAACGACGTGGCCGTGGGGACCCCCAGGCTCCGGTCCATGTTCTCGGCGATGACCTTGGCCGCGCCGCGGAGCGGGACGGCCTCCTCGGGGACCTCCTCCTTGGGCTCGGGCTCCGGCGGGGCCTCCTCGCGGGCGGAGGCGGGCCGGCGCTGGCCGTCGGCCTCGGGGACGTAGTCCTCGAAGAACTCCTGCCAGGCCTCGCTGACGGAGCTCGGGTTCTCCTGGTACCGGCGGTACATCTGCTCCACCAGCCAGGTGTTGGGGCCGAAATCGGAACGCTTCACGCAGCCTCGCCTTCGTTGCTTCCTTCTCCATCCTACCCAGGACCGTCACGCCGGCCCCCTCGGAATCTCAGGCACTCGGCGG
>DASUTW010000020.1:0-6304 GCA_036374395.1 Actinomycetota bacterium | reverse complement strand
CGTCTTCGACCACGAGGGGCTCCTGCGGGCGAGCGCGCGGAGCCGCCCCCGGAAGACGCCGCTCCCCTCCCTGGGGCAGGGGTCGCGGGGGAAGGTCGTGCGCCTCCTCGAGCAGCGGCTCCGCTCGCTCGGCTACTGGCTGACGGGCGTCAACCGCGCCTTCGATCACCGGACGGGGGACGCGGTGCTCGCCTTCCACAAGGTGCAGGGGATGCCCCGGGTGAAGTCCGTGCGCCCGGCCACCTGGCGGCGGCTCGCGTCGCCCAGGCGGCCCAGGCCCCGCTCCACGAAGCCCGCCTTCCACGTCGAGATCGACCAGACGAAGCAGGTGCTCTACGTGATCAGGCGGGGGGAGATCAGCGAGATCGTCCACACCTCGACCGGGGCCGGCGGCGCGACGCGGGACGGGGTGTTCCGGGTCCATCGGAAGATCGCGGGGTACAGCCCGGGCCGTCTCTACTACCCCTCGTACTTCGACGGGCTGCGCGCGGTGCACGGATGGCCGTCGGTGCCGACCTACCCGGCGAGCCACGGGTGCTCACGGGTCCCGAACTGGACCGCGATCCACCTGCACAACGTGATGCCGATCGGCACGGTGGTGCGCGTCTACCACTGACGCGCTAGGTCCGCGGCTCCCAGGAGAAGAACCGGATCGCCAGGATCAGCCCGGCCACGCCCCACGCCGCCACGATCCCGACGTGCCCCCACTCGAACCCGGCCCCGGCGTGGAACGGGTTGAACGCCGTCTGGAGGGCCTCGGACAGATGCTTCACGGGGAAGACGCTGCCCAGGGTGCTCACCCAAGCGGGGGCCTGGTCGGTCTGGATGAACACGTCCGAGATGAAGAGCAGCGGCAGGATCACCGCGTTCACGATGGCGGGTCCCGCATCCGCGTTCGGGATGATCGCCGTCATGGCCAGCCCCAGCGAGCAGAACGCGAACCCGCCCACCGCGAGCGCCACCAGCACGCCGGGCAGGGTGTTCGTCGGGGCGTCCACGCCGTAGAGCAGGGCGCCGAACGCCGTGACGATCCCCACCAACAGGATCGTGACGACGATCGCGTGCGCGACGCGCGCGGTGAGGTAGGCCCATCCGGGGAGCGGCGTCCCCCGGTAGCGCTTCAGTAGGCCCTGGTCGCGGGCGAACGGGATCGACGTCGCCAGGTTCGTGAACGTCGCGTTGACGATGGCGAAGGTGGCGATCGCGGGGACGAAGAAGGTCGACGCAGTGGTCCGGCCTCCGGGCACCTCGATCTCCTCGTTCCCGAACAGCATGTTGAAGATCACGAGGAAGATCAGCGGGAAGGCGAAGGTGAAGAACGCCGCCGGCGGGTTCCGCCAGAAGGCCCGGTTCTCGTAGAGGATCTGTCGCGCGGCCAGCCGAGCCTCGCTCACGAGGATCCCTCCGTCAGCTCGAGGTACACGTCCTCCAGCGAGGGCTTCGTCACCGTGAGCTCGGGCAGCTCCTCGCCCCGCGCGGCGGCCCAGGCGGTCAGCACGTGCAGCGCGCGGGTGGGCTCGGTCGTGTGGATCCGGACCATGCCGTCGTCGATCTCCGGCTCGCCCACCTCGGGCGGCAGACCCTCCGCCGATCCCCGGAACCTGATCGTCGTCAGCCGGCCGTCGCCCGTCAGGATCGCCGGCGGCCCCTCGGCCACGATCTGACCGTGGACGAGGATCGCCACGCGGTCGGCCAGGCTCTGCGCCTCGTCCATGTAGTGCGTGGTGAGGAGCACGGTCTTCCCCAGCGAGCGGAGGTTCCGGATCATGTCCCAGGCTCCGCGGCGGGCCGAAGGATCGAAGCCGGTGGTCGGCTCGTCCAGGAAGAGCAGCTCGGGGTTCCCGGCGAGGCCGATGGCCACGTCGAGCCGCCGCTGCTGGCCGCCGGAGAGCTTCTTCACGCGCCGATCGCGGAGGTCCGACAGCCCGACCATCTCCAGGACCTCGTCCAGGTGGAGCGGTGACGGATAGAAGCCGCGGAACTGCTCGATCGTCTCCCCCACGGTCAGGTACGGCTCCACGCCGGTCGTCTGCAGGACGATCCCGACGCGGCGTCGGAGATCGGGCGATCGCTCCTCCGGGTCGTGGCCCAGGATCGAGATCTCGCCCTCGTCGCGGTCCCGATGCCCCTCGAGGATCTCCACGGTGGTCGTCTTCCCCGCGCCGTTGGGTCCCAGCAGCGCCATGACCTCACCGCGGTGGACCGTCAGGTCGAGGCCCGCGACGGCCTCCACCTCCCCGTAGGACTTCCGCAGCCCACGGACCTCGATCACGGTCTCGCTCATACCTCCAGGCTAGCGCGATGGGACCCGCGGCTCCACCGCGTGCCTCCGGTAGACTCGATCCGATCTCAGGAGGGACTGGATGGACTTCGATCTGACCGAGGAGCAGCAGGAGTTCCGCAAGCTCGTCCGCCAGTTCGCGGAGGAGGTCGTGGCCCCGCGCGCCGAGGAGATGGACCAGGCCGGCGAGCTCCCGATGGACATCGTCAAGCAGATGGGCGAGATGGGGCTGTTCGGGCTCCCGTTCCCCGAGGAGTACGGCGGCCAGGGCGCCGACTTCCTGACGCTCTGTATCGCGATCGAGGAGCTGGCCCGCGTGGACTCCTCGATCGCCATCACCCTCGAGGCGGCGGTCGGGCTCGGGGCCAGCCCGATCTACCACCGCGGCACCGAGGAGCAGAAGCAGCGTTGGCTGGTCCCGATGGCCCGGGGAGAGATCATCGGCGCGTACGGGCTCACCGAGGCTGGGGGCGGCTCCGACGCCGAGGCCACGAGGACGACGGCCCGCGTCGAGGACGGCGAGTGGGTGATCAACGGCTCCAAGGCCTTCATCACGAACTCGGGCACGCCGATCTCCCAGGTCTGCACGATCACCGCGGTCACCGGCGAGGCCGAGGACGGCGGCAAGGAGATCTCCGCGATCATCGTCCCCACCGACACCCCGGGCTTCGAGATCGGCAAGTCGTACCGGAAGGTGGGATGGCGCGCCAGCGACACCCACGAGCTGGCCTTCAACGACGTCCGCGTTCCCGAGGAGAACCTGCTGGGGGAGCGGGGGGAAGGCTACGCCCAGTTCCTCCAAACCCTCGACGAGGGGCGGATCGCGGTCGCCGCCCTCGCCGTCGGGCTCACGCAGGGGTGCCTCGAGGAGTCGGCCCGGTACGCGAAGGAGCGCGAGGCGTTCGGCCGCCCGATCGGAGCGTTCCAGGGCGTGCAGTTCAAGGTCGCCGACATGAAGGTGGCCGCCGAGACGGCCCGCCTCGCCACCTACAAGGCTGCGTGGCTCCGCGACCAGGGCCGTCCCTACAAAGCCGAGGCCTCGCTGGCCAAGCTGTACGCCTCGGAGGTCGCGGTCACCGCGGCCCGCGAGGCGGTGCAGGTCCACGGAGGCTACGGCTTCATCGAGGAGTTCCCGGTGGCCCGCTTCTATCGAGACTCGAAGATCCTGGAGATCGGGGAGGGGACGAGCGAGATCCAGCGGATCCTGATCGCCCGGGACCTCGGTCTTCCGGGCACGGAGTTCGACGACTGATGCCCGTCCTCCGGCTCGTGAGCGACGAGGAGAGCCGGCGCACGTAGCCGGGGGAGAGCTGGATGGCCGCCGAGAGCAGGACCACGGTCCTGGCGGCGCTCTTCGCCAACGCCGTGATCGCGGTGGCCAAGCTCGTCGGCGGGCTCATCTCCGGATCCTCGGCGATGCTGGCCGAGGCCGCACACTCGATGGCCGATACCACGAACCAGGGGCTCCTCCTGATGTCGATCTCGCTGGGGAAGCGAAAGCCCGACGAGCGGCATCCGTTCGGCTACGGGAAGGAGCGGTTCTTCTGGGCGTTCGTCGCGGCCGTGTTCATCTTCGTGGCGGGTTCGGCCTTCTCCCTCTTCGAGGGCGTGCGGGCGATCGGCGCCCCCCACGGCGAGGGGGAGACGGGCTTCGCGATCCCGTACGTCGTCCTGAGCGTGGCGCTCGTCGTGGAGGCGATCGCCTTGTGGGTGGCCTACCGGGGCGTGCGGAGGGAGGCGACTCGGCGCCGCCGCCGGTTCTTCTCGTTCCTCCGCGTGACCCGGGACCCGACGGCGAAGACCGCGCTGTTCGAGGACGCGGCCGCGGTGACCGGCGTGATGGTGGCCCTCGTGGGCGTCGGCCTCCACGAGCGGACCGGCGACCCGCGGTGGGATGCGGGCGCCTCGATCGTGATCGGCGTGATCCTCGCCATCGTGGCCTTCGTGCTGGCCCGCGACACGAAGGCGCTGCTGCTGGGGGAGCCGGCCTTCCCCGAGGAGCGGGAGCTGCTCCGCGAGTGCATGCTGGCCGAGGACGGGGTGGAGCACGTCGTCGAGCTTCTGACGATGGCCATGGGGCCTGAATCGCTGCTCGTCACGGCCCGGCTGGACCTGCGCGAGGGCCTGGACGAGGACGCGATCGAGGCCATGGCCCACTCGATCGACCGTCGGTGTCGGGAGGCCGTCCCCGCCGTCAAGGAGCTCTTCCTCGACCCGACCTCCCGGGACGAGGTCCGTATCGAGGACGACGGCGGAGTGTAGTGGGGGCCGGTTCCGGCCGATACTTGCTCCGGCGGCCGGATGCCGTCACGCTGAGACCAGCGATTGACAGTCGCAACACGATTCCTGTAGAGGTAACCGTTCGTGAACTCGCTGAGCAGGCGCCGTCAAGGCTTCCCCCGCCTGCGGCGGGGCCTCGCGCTCGCCGTCGGGTTGATGCTGCTCGCCCAGGTGGCTCCCGGGTCCGCCCAGACGACCGAGGAGAAGCTGCAGGCGGCCAAGAAGCGCGTGGCGCAGATCCAGCGCCAGCTGGAGCTGGAGCGGGCCAAGCTCGACCGCCTCAACGCCGAGATCACGAGGATCAATCGGCAGATCGCCCAGGCATACGCCCAGCGGATCGCGATCCAGGAGCAGATCAAGCTCACGGAGGAGGCGATCCAGCGGAAGGGCCGCCGCATCCGCACGCTCCAGGGACGCCTCGACGACCGAGCCCGCGAGGTCTACATCCAGGGGCCGGCGGGGATGCTCGAGTTCGTCCTGGAGGCCGAGTCGCTCTCGGATCTCAGCGACCGGGTGAGCTTCCTGTCGGCGCTCAGCGAGGGCGACGCCAGCACGGCGATCGGGATCGAGGTCGAGCGGGAGGAGCTGGGGCGCTTCGAAGATGACCAGGGGGTGCTGCTCGAGGAGCAGGACGCCCTGCTGGCTCAGCTCCGGGACCAGGAGGAGCAGCTCAACGCCCGGTGGGAGGAGCAGGCGGCCATCGAGGCCTCGATCGCGGAGAAGCTCGACGAGGCCCAGGGGCTCGTCCAGCGGCTGAAGAAGCAGCGTCGCCGGGAGCTGCTGGCCGCGCTCCGGGCCGCCGCGGGGAGCGTCAGGCCGGTGGACGCCAGCGGGCTCCTCAAGTGGTGCCCGGTGGATCGTCCTCGCTCCTACATCGACGACTTCGGGTTCCCCCGCTCGGGCGGCCGGACCCACCAGGGGAACGACATCTTCGCGCCCGAGGGCACCCCGATCCGCGCCCCGTTCGCCGGCGTAGCGGACGAGGGCAACGACGGGCTCGGCGGGATCGCGGTCTTCGTGCGGGCGCCGGACGGGACCTACGTCTACAACGCGCACCTCTCCCGGCACGCCGGCGTGGACGGGAAGCAGGTGAAGCCGGGCGACCTGATCGGCTACGTCGGCAACACGGGGAACGCCGCGGGAACCCCGCCCCACGACCACTTCCAGCTGAGCCCGGGGGGCGGCTCGCCCGTCAACCCCTACCCCTTCCTCAACGCCGTCTGCGGCATCAACGGCGGCGGCTGACCGGCGGGCGGCTGACCGGGGGGCGGCGGGTAGACTCAACGCATGCCTGAGCGGGATCGTCCCTGGATCTACCGCACCTACGCGGGGTTCGGGACGCCGGGCGCCACGAACGAGCGCTTCCGGGCCAACCTGGACAAGGGCCAGACGGGCCTCTCGATCGCCTTCGACCTCCCCACGCAGTGCGGCTACGACCCGGGCCACCCGATGTCGGTGGGCGAGGTGGGCAGGGTGGGGGTCCCGATCTCGCACCTCGGCGACATGCGCACGGTGCTCGAGGGGATCCCGGTGGCCGAGATGAACACCTCGATGACGATCAACGCCACCGCGGTTTGGCTGCTCGCGCTGTACGTGGCCGTGGCCGACGAGCACGGGGCCTCGCGCCCCGAGCTCCGGGGCACGACGCAGAACGACATCCTGAAGGAGTACCTGTCGCGGGGGACGTTCATCTTCCCGCCGGAGCCCTCGATGCGGCTGACGACCGATCTGATCACGTGGACG
>DASUTW010000019.1:0-2681 GCA_036374395.1 Actinomycetota bacterium | reverse complement strand
CGACTTCGAGAACCAGGACAACGGTCGCCGGGTGACCGAGGACCTGATCTCGGAGGGCGCCGACGTCATCCTGCCGGTCGCGGGGCCCGTCGGCCTCGGCACAGCCGCGGCGGTGGAGGACTCCGGTCAAGAGGACGTGATGGTCGGGGTCGACACCGACTGGTGCGTCAGTGCCGAGGAGGCCTGCCCGATCGTGCTGACCAGCGTCATGAAGAACATGGACGTGGCCGTGTTCAACGCGGTGCAGTCCGTGGTGGACGGCTCGTTCGAGGGTGGTCTCTACGTCGGGACGCTCTCGGACGAGGGTGTGGGCCTCGCTCCGTTCCACGAGTACGAGGGCGAGATCTCCGAGGACGTGGTGGCGGCCCTGGAGGAGCTCAGGGCGGGCATCATCGACGGTTCGATCTCGGTGAACGGCGTCGACTACCTGTAGAGAACGATGATGGCAGCGAGGGGGGCGACGGCGAACCCGCCGCCCCCCTCCGCCGTTCCGAGGGGGAGGGCATGAGGCTGGAGCTTCGGGGGATCACCAAGCGATTCCCCGGGGTGCTGGCCAACGACCGGATCGACCTCGACGTGTCGGGCGGTGAGATCCACGCCCTCCTCGGAGAGAACGGCGCCGGGAAAACGACCCTCATGAACGTCCTCTTCGGCCTGTACCACGCCGACGAGGGCGAGATCCTGATCGACGGCGAGTCCGTCCGCTTCGAGACCCCGCGGGACGCGATCGCCGCGGGCATCGGGATGGTCCACCAGCACTTCATGCTGATCCCGGTCTTCACGGTGACCGAGAACGTGATGCTGGGCGTGGAGGAGACCGGGGCCGTCGGCCTCCTCGACACGCGCGAGGCTCGCCGCCGCGTCGAGGAGATCTCCGGCCGCTACGGCCTGGAGGTGGATCCGGATGCCCGCATCGAGGATCTCTCGGTCGGGGCCCAGCAGCGCGTGGAGATCGTCAAGGCGCTCTACCGTGAGGCCGAGGTGCTGATCCTCGACGAGCCCACGGCCGTGCTCACGCCCCAGGAGACCGAGGAGCTCTTCGGGGTGATGAGGACCCTGCGGGAGTCGGGCGTGGGGATCATCTTCATCACCCACAAGCTGAAGGAGGTCCTGGCGGTATCCGACCGCATCACGGTGCTCCGGCGGGGGCGGGTGGCGGGGGCGACCACGCCCAAAGAGGCCGACGAGTCGAAGCTCGCCTCGATGATGGTGGGGCGGGACGTGCGCCTCGAGGTCGAGAAGGAGCCGGCGCAGCCCGGGGACCCCGTCCTCCAGGTGGAGGACCTGACGGTGCTCGACGATCGGGGACAGGTCGCGGTGAACGGCATCTCGTTCGAGGTCAGGAACGGCGAGGTGCTGGGCGTGGCCGGGGTCCAGGGGAACGGGCAGACCGAGCTGGTCGAGGCCATCACTGGGCTCAGGCCGGTGGACGCGGGACGCGTGATGATAGGCGGGAAGGACCTGACGCGCGCCAGCCCGCGGGAGGTCTTCCTGGCCGGCGTGGGGCACATCCCCGAGGACCGGATCAACGACGGGCTCGTCGCGGACTTCCCCGTGGCCGACAACCTCATCCTCGACCAGTACTACCAGCGGCCTTTCGCCCGGAGATGGATCCGGGACGACGAGGCGATCCACCGGGCGGCGGAGCAGCGGCGTGAGGCCTACGACATCCGCACGCCGTCGGTGGACCAGCCCGTCTCGAACCTGTCGGGTGGCAACCAGCAAAAGGTGATCGTGGCCCGCGAGCTCTCCCGCGAGATCGCCCTCCTCGTGGCCTCTCAGCCCACGCGGGGTCTCGACGTGGGATCCATGGCCTACATCCACGAGCAGGTGATCGCCGCCCGCGACGGGGGCACCGCCGTGCTGCTCGTCTCCAGCGAGCTCGACGAGGTGCTCTCCGTCGCCGACCGCGTGGCCGTGATCTACAGGGGGCGCATCGTGGGCCTCGTGGACCCGAAGACGATCGGACGGGAGGAGATCGGACTGATGATGGCCGGCGCGACCGCCGGGCAGGCGGAGGGGTCATGACGGACGAGGAACGACCCGAGGCGACCGAGGAGCCGGGGGCGGGCCCCGGCACGATCGAGGAGCCCGAGGACCGCTCGGAGGGCGCCGCCGGCCCCGGTCCGGGCGAGACGAGCTTCGAGGCGCCGCGGGCCGGCGGCGCCCTCCGCTCGCTGCTCGTCCCCGTGCTGGCTTTCATCACCGCGCTCATCCTCGGGGGACTGCTGATGGTCTTCACGGACCAGGAGGCTCTCCGGGCGTGGGCCAGCTTCGTCCGCAGCCCGATCTACGCGCTGAAGGTTTCGGGGCAGGTCGTGCTCGAGGCCTACCAGGCCCTGTTCACGGGCTCGCTGGGCAGCCCGATCGGGATCGTGGAGGCGCTCGCCTCCGGCGACCTCGAAGAGATCCAGGTCGCGTTCCGGCCGCTGTCGGAGACGATCGTCGCCGCGACCCCGCTGATCTTCGCGGGTCTGTCGGTGGCCTTGGGGTTCCGGGCGGGGCTGTTCAACATCGGCGCCGAGGGCCAGATGAACGCCGGGGCGATCACCGCCGCGTTCGTGGGCTTCACGTTCACGGGCCTCCCCGTCGGGATCCACGTCATCGTGGCGGTGGCCGCCGGGTTCCTGGGCGGGGCGCTCTGGGGCGCGATACCCGGGATCCTCAAGGCGCGCACGGGC
>DASUTW010000018.1:0-14916 GCA_036374395.1 Actinomycetota bacterium | reverse complement strand
GCCCGCGCCGCCCCCCTGGATCTCAGTAGTTCGAGATCGAGATGATGTTCCCGTCCGGGTCCTTGAACCACGCGACCTGCATCGTCCGGCCGCCCTCCTCCATGGTGGCGATGCCCCTCTCGGTCTTGATCTGGGGCATGTCGTACTCCTCGAACTGCACCCCCTTCGAACGGAGCTCCTCGACCGTCGACTCGACGTCGTCGACGTGGAGCCCCATCGCGGTGGCCTGGTTCGACCCGGCGAACTGGCTAGGATAGACGAGGAAGCGGGTGGAGCCCACCTCGTAGTACGAGCCCATGTCGCTGTCCTCGGTCGGCTTGAGGCTGAACCGGTCGGCCCACCAGCTCTTCGCGGCCTCCAGGTCCCTCACCGGGAGCATCCCGATCGCTTCCTTGATGGTCGCCATCGCGAACCACCTCCTCGTCTCGACCCTATGGGCGGGTCGATGAAGACGTCAACGGATCGATGGAAGGGGCCCGTGCTCAGGCGTAGTACTCGACGATGAGGCGCTCGTCCACCTCGACTGGCAGTGGGATCTCATCGCGCTCGGGCAGCCGCTCCAGACGGCCGCCCGCGGCCTCGGTCCGGCTCAGGTAGGGCGGAAGGTCGGACGCGACCTCGAGCGCCTCTCGGACCGACACGAAGTTGCGGGCCTTGTCCGCCACCGTGATCGTCTGGCCCGGCCGGACCTGGGCACTCGGCACGTTCACCCGGCGCCCGTCGACCAGCACGTGGCCGTGCGAGACGAGCTGGCGGGCCTGCCGCTGGCTCAGAGCCAGCCCGAGGCGAAGGACCAGGCTGTCGAGGCGCGTCTCCAGGGCCTGCAGCAGGGCCTCGCCGGTAACGCCCTTGCGCCGCGACGCCTTGGCGAAGTACTTCCGGAACTGCCGCTCCCCGATCCCGTAGATCGCGCGGAGCTTCTGCTTCTCGGCTAGGCGGACCTGGTACTCGGTCTCACGGCGACGGGCCCGACCGTGCTCGCCGGGGGGGTACGGTCGCTTCTCCACCGGGCAGTTGGGCCGTCCGCAGACGGCCACGCCCAGGCGGCGGCAGATGCGGTGACGTGGGCCTCGCTTCAGCATGGACAAAGGATGCTACCTCAGGAGGGTGTTCCGCGACTACGGGCGATGAGCCAACGCTCCCCCAGAGGTCTCCATTACCGCACCGACGGAAGGAGCAGACGGATGAGACGGCTGTTCGCGTTCCTGGCCACGACGATCGACGGGTATCACGAAGGCCCGAAGCGCGAGCTGGACTGGCACAACGCCTCCGAGGCGGAGGGGAGCGGCTTCCCTATCGCATCGGGCTTCCCCCACCTCGGCGACCCCGCCCGCGACGAGATCGACACGATCGTCTTCGGGCGGGTCACCTACGAGTTGATGGCGTCATACTGGCCCACCCGCGAGGCGGAGGAAGCAGATCCGGAGATCGCCGCCCGGATGAACGGGCTCCAGAAGGTCGTCGTCTCACGCACCCTCGAGGGGGCGGACTGGGCCAACACCCGACTCGTCCGGAACGCTGTCGCCGAGCTCACCGAGCTCAAGCAGGCGCCCGGCAAGGATCTCGGGATCTTCGGAAGCTCGACGCTCACCGCCTCGCTGCTGCCGACCGGCTTGATCGACGAGCTCCGCATCCTCGTGAACCCGGTCGTGCTGGGGGCCGGCCATCCGGTGCTGGCCTCGGCGGCGCGAGCCTCGATGACCCTGGCGGGATGCAGGACCTTCCCCTCGGGGAACGTCCTGCTCACCTACCATCCGGCGGCCGACCGCGGCGAACGGTGACGCCCT
This sequence comes from Actinomycetota bacterium, assembly GCA_036374395.1. GTDB lineage: Bacteria > Actinomycetota > UBA4738 > UBA4738 > CALAEC01 > DASUTW01. Next base: position 13,129 of record DASUTW010000018.1, on the reverse strand, counting down.
CGGTTACTCTGTCCCCGCGGACATCCGATCATTGGAGGACGACGTGGGAGCCCTGCCCGACCCGATCGAGGAGGTCCTGAACGCGGCCCTCGTCTGCGAGCTCTCGGTGGTGAGCTCCGCGGGCCGCCCGGTGACCCACCCGATGATCCCCCTCTACGACGGCGAGCGGATCTACATGACGTCGAGCGCGCTGTTCAGTCGCAAGCTCGACCACATCCGCGCCAACCCGAAGGTCTCGATCTCGATCAGCGACCTGGGCGCGACGCACGGCGACCCGATGGGGCGCCGCCTCACCGTTCAGGGCGACGCGCGCATCCTCGAAGACGACCCCCACACGACCTGGGAGCGGATCCTGCCGCTGTGGATCGTCAAGGAGCCGATCGTGAAGAGCTTCTACGAACAGCGCGTGGCGCTGCCGCTGTTCTGGGAGCGGGCCCTGATCGAGGTCACGCCGCGCCGAGTGCTCGTCTGGGAGGACGGCGACACCTCGCGCGAGCCCGAGATCGTCGAGCTCGAGGAGGCGGCGCGATGAGGGTCGACGCGCAGCTGCTGTCGGAGGTCCGCGACCGCTTCGAGCACGCCGTGCTCGTCTTCCTCGATCCCGAGGGCTACCCGATGAGCGTGGCCACGGCCTACTCGGTCGACGCAGACTCGGGAGTGGTGGAGCTGGAGCGCCCGGCCGGCGCGCTGCCCGCCCCCGACGCCGAGGTCAACGTGATCTTCAGCCACATCCGGCCCCAGCCCGAGATGGGCTACGACGAGCGGCGGTACGTCCAGCTCTGGGGGCGCCTCAGTGAGGCGGGCGGGCGGCTGCGGCTCGCCCCCGAGCGGGCCCACACCTGGGACGAGCAGAAGGTGCCGTTCTTCCAGTACTCCGAGCAGACCGTGCCACAGGCGCACCGCTACATGGAGGACCTCTCCCGGCGGCAGGGGCGGCGGGTGAAGCCCCGGCTCTCGTTCGGCTGGCTCGCCCTGCGCACGACCCGGGCCCCCTTCCTCTCGGCCACGATCGTCCCGGTCCTCCTGGGCATCGCCGTCGCGGCGCTCCAGGGCTCGTGGGACCTGGGGCTGGCGCTGCTCACGGTGCTGGCGGCCTCGTTCATCCACCTCGCGCTCAACGTGGCGAACGACGTCTTCGACACGAGATCGGGGGCGGACGCGGCGAACACCACCCCGACGAAGTTCAGCGGAGGCTCCCGGGTGGCGCACTACGGCCTCGTCAGCCTGAAGGGGCTGGCCCTGCTCTCGGCGGGCCTCTACGCGGCCGGGATCGGGATCGGGCTGTACCTGGCCGTCGTCACCGACTTCTGGCCGCTGTTCTGGCTGGGGGTGGCCGGCGTGGCGATCAGCGTCTTCTACACCGCCCCTCCCTTCCGCCTCGTCCACCGGGGGCTGGGCGAGATCGCCGTGGGCCTGGGGTTCGGGCCGATCATGGTGCTGGGCGCCTACTTCGTGCAGGCCGAGCGCTTCTCGTGGGAGGCCGGGTACGCCTCGATCCCCGTGGCGATCCTGATCTCGCTGATCCTCTACGTGAACGAGATCCCCGACCGGCGCGGGGACGCAGCCGCCGGGAAGCGGACCCTGCCCGTGCGGTGGTCGAAGGAGGCGGTGATCGCGGCGTACGTCGCGGCCGGGGCCGCGACGTACGCCGCGATCACCGGCGGGGCCGTCCTCGGGATCATCCCCCGGCCCACGATCCTGGCCCTAGCCACGATCCCGCTGGCGGTGAAGGTGGCCCGCGGACTGTGGGAGCACTACGACTCGCCCTACACCCTGATGGGCGTGATGGGCGTGAACATCCAGCTCCACGCCCTCACCGGAGGGCTCCTGATCCTCGGCTATCTGATCGCGATCTGGGCCGACCGGCTCATGGACTCGGTCCCCATCTTCCTGCGGTAGCCCCGGCGGCGTAGAATCCGAGCGACCGAGGGAGGCGCGCGGATGGCGAGGACGACGGCGATGGAGCGGGAGGCGGCCGACCTCCTCGGCCGCACCAGCCTCTTCTCGGAGCTCTCCAAGCGCGAGCTGCTGGCGATCGCCCGGGCCGGCAAGGAGGTCGGCCGGGCGGAGGGCGCCACCCTGGCCCGGGAGGGCGAGACCGGCGTCGGCTTCTTCCTGATCCTGGAGGGGGACGCCACGGTCTCGATCGCCGGCAGGCCCGCGGGCGTCCTCACCAAGGGCGACACCTTCGGGGAGGTGGCCCTCCTCGACGGCGGGCCCCGGACCGCGAGCGTCGAGGCCACGAGCCCCGTGCGGCTCTTCGGCCTCACCCAGTGGGCCTTCACCCGGGTGGTCCGCGAGCATCCGACCGTGGCGCTGAAGCTCCTGCAGGTGCTCGCCGGGTACGTCCGCAACTCCGCTTCGGGGCTCCCTCAGCTCTGAGCGCGTAGCCGTCACCGACCCGGGGTACCCTGCCCGACATGGATCTGCTCCGCCCGCGAGACCTCCGAACCCTCGTCGAGGCGCCCCCGGGCCTCTCCGTCTCCATCTACATGCCCAGCCACCGGGCGGGCCCGCAGGTGCGGCAGGACCCGATCCGCCTGAAGAACCTCCTGGGTCTGGCCGAGGAGCGGCTGCTGTCCGACGGGCTGCGCCGTCCGGAGGCGCGGGAGATCCTCGACCCCGCGGGGGATCTCCTCGAGGACGCGGAGTTCTGGCGGCACCAGGGGGACGGGCTGGCGCTCTTCCTGTCGAAGGACCACGGGCTCGTGCTCCGTCTGCCCGTGGCGTTCGAGGAGCTCCTGGTGACCGGCGACCGGTACCAGATCAAGCCCCTGATCCCCCTGCTCTCCGGCGACGCCCGCTTCCTGATCCTGGCGCTGAGCCAGAAGGAGATCCGGCTGCTCCAGGCCACCCGCCAGGTGATCGAGGAGGTCGAGCTGGAGGACGTGCCCGAGTCGCTCCGCGAGGCGGCCGTCCACCGCGAGATGCGCTTCCTGAACTACCGCGTGGGTACCGGCTTCACGAGCGGCGGACGCCAGTCGGCGATCTTCCACGGCCACGGCGACCGGACCGACGAGGAGTACGTCCGGAAGTACCTGCGGGCGATCGACGAGGGGCTCCGGTCGGCGATCGAGGGCGAGCGCTCGCCCCTCGTGCTGGCCGGCGTCCGCTCCCTTCTGGACACGTACCGGACCGTCAGCCAGTACCCCGACATCCTCCCGGAGATCGTCCAGGGGAACCCCGACGAGCTCTCGAACGAGGAGCTGCACGCGCAGGCCCGGCCCCCCGTGGAGGCCCGGCACCGTCAGAGGATCGAGGACGCGGTGGGGCGGTTCGAGGAGCAGGCCGGCACCGGGCTCGCGGTGAGCGGCGTGCACGAGGTGGTGCCCGCGGCCGCCCACGGCCGCATCGAGGTGCTGTGGGTCGGGCTCGGGGTCCAGCGGTGGGGCTCCTTCGACGACGAGACGGCGTCGGTCGAGGTGCGGGACCAGCCGAAGGCCGGCGACGAGGACCTGCTGGACCGGGCCGCGGCCGACGCGCTGCTCTCGGGAGGGACGGTCTACGCGGTGGACCCGGGCGAGGTCCCCGGCGACGCGCCGATCGCCGCCCTCCTCCGCTACTGACCCCGGGTCCGCAGGACCCGGAACTGCACCGACGCCACCTCGTCGTCCCGGACCGCAACGCGGAAGCGGTATCCGCCCTCGCGCTCGAAGCGGACGTTGTTGAAGCGGATCGCCTGCGGGACGAACGAGGGGGTGCCCGGCCGCATCCGGGGCGGGTGGCCGACGTGGATGATCCCGTCGATCCGCGGGCCGACCGGCTGGTCGTCCTCGTCCAGAAGCTCGATCGCGATCGGGTGGTCCTCCAGCGCCTCCGTGTACTCCACGCGGAACACGAGGGCCAGGGCCATGCTGGGGTGGGTCACCGGCAGCTCCCGGACGTTGATCACGCTCCAGGCCCCGCCGTGGACGTAGAGCTTGCCGTTCTCCACGGTGGCGGCATCGGCGAGCATGGCCGTCGTGACCTCCACGCCCCCATGATTCCCGCAGGAGGGCCGATCCGCCACCCCGTCGCATGGAACCCCCCGCCCGCGGGTACCCACACGGCATGCTCGAGATCGGCTACACGCTCTCCGGCGAGGAGTTCGGGCCCCGGGACCTGGTGACGTTCGCCCGGCGGGCCGAGGAGACCGGCTTCTCGTTCGCGCTCGTCTCGGACCACTACCACCCGTGGATCGACCGCCAGGGCCACAGCCCGTTCGTGTGGGGGGTGCTCGGAGGCGTCTCCCAGGCGACCGAGCGCCTCCGGATAGGCACCGGGGTCACCTGCCCCACGATCCGGATCCACCCGGCGATCATCGCCCAGGCGGCGGCCACCGCCGCCTGCATGCTGCCGGGTCGCTTCTTCCTCGGCGTGGGCAGCGGCGAGAACCTCAACGAGCACGTGCTGGGCGACCGGTGGCCGGCGGCCGCCGTACGGCTCGACATGCTCGAGGAGGCGATCGACGTGATCCGCCTGCTGTGGGAGGGCGAGACCACGAGCCATCGGGGAGAGCACTACGTCGTGGAGAACGCCCGCGTGTACACGCTGCCAGACGAGCCGCCCCCGATCTACGTGGCGGCCTCGGGACCCCGCTCGCTCCGGATCGCCGGGGGCCTCGGGGACGGCCTGATCGGGGTGGCCCCGGACCCGGAGATGGTCGAGACCTTCCGCGATGCGGGGGGCGAGGGGAAGCCCGCCTACGGCCAGCTCCACGTGTGCTGGGCCGAGAACGAGCAGGACGCGGTCCGCACGGCGCTCGAGTGGTGGCCCAACACCTCGCTCCCCGGCCAGCTGGGCCAGGAGCTTCCGCTCCCCCGCCACTTCGAGCAGGCCGCCCGGCTCGTGACCGAGGACGTGATCCGGGAGCAGGTCGTCTGCGGCCCCGACCCCGAGCGGTTCCTGGACGCGATCCGCGAGTACGAGCGGGCGGGGTTCGACCACGTGTACCTCCACCAGATAGGGCCCGATCAGGAGGGCTTCTTCCGGTTCTGCGAGGCGGAGATCCTCCCCAAGATCGGCTGATCCCCGAAGGAGGGAAGGACGATGCAGACCATCGCTGACGTGATGACGAAGACGCCGAAGACCCTGGAGGAGGACGCCACCCTGGTCGACGCGGCGCAGCTGATGCGTCGGGAGGACATCGGGGACGTCCTCGTCACCAGGGACGGGCGCTGCACCGGGATCGTCACCGACCGCGATATCGTGGTCCGGGCGATCGCGAAGGGCAAGCTCCCCGGCGAGACGCCCCTGAGCGAGGTGGCCAGCGAGGACGTCGTGACGCTCTCGCCATCCGACGCCGTGGCCCAGGCCGTGGCCGAGATGCGGGACAAGGCGATCCGCCGGCTCCCCGTCGTGGACGAGGAGGGCCGGCCCGTGGGGATCGTCTCGATCGGGGACCTCGCCGTGGAGCGCGACGCCGACTCGGCCCTGGCCGACATCAGCGCCGCGCCGCCGAGCGACTGAGGAGGCAGGGGACGGACGAGATCGAGGTCGAGGCGGGTCCGGTCCGCGTCGGGGGGTTCCTCGACGTGCCGGAGGGCGCCCGCGGCCTCGTCGTCTTCGCCCACGGGAGCGGGTCCAGCCGCCACAGCCCGAGGAACCAGCAGGTGGCCGAGGCCCTCCAGCCGCGGGCTCTGGGGACGCTCCTCTTCGATCTCCTGACGCCCGAGGAGGACGAGGTCGACCGGAGGACGGCGTCCCTGCGCTTCGACATCCCCCTGCTGGCCGAGCGGGTGGAGGGCGCCGTGTCGTGGGTCCGGGAGGAGGTTCCGGGCCTGCCCGTGGGGCTGTTCGGGGCCAGCACCGGGGCGGCCGCCGCGCTGGTCGCGGCCGCGCGCGTCCCGGGCGACGTGCGCGCGGTGGTGTCGCGCGGCGGCCGCCCCGACCTCGCCGGCGACTGGCTCCCCCGCGTCCTCGCCCCCACCCTGCTGATCGTGGGCTCCCTCGACACCGAAGTGCTGGGCATGAACCGCGACGCGATGGCCCGGATGGAGCGAGCCGAGGTGACCCTCGAAGTCGTGGAGGGCGCCTCCCACCTGTTCGAGGAGCCGGGGAAGCTGGAGCGGGTCGGCGAGCTGGCCCGGGAGTGGTTCGCGGCCCACCTGACCTGACGTCAGCGCATCGCGTCGAGGAGCTTCCTCGCCCCCCGCAGGCCTCGTGCGTGCCGCCCGATATCGCTCCACGGGTCGGGCTTGCGGCCCAACCGCCGGAAGGCGTTCCGGAGCGTGTACCGCTGGGGAAGCGTCCGCCCCAGCTCCTCCCAGTCGAGGGGCGCCGCGATCGGCGCGCCGGGCCGGGCCCGCACCGCGTAGGGCGGGACGGCCGTCTGCGCCCAGCCGTTCCGGAAGTAGTCCACGAGCACGCGGTCTCCTCGCTTCGCCTTGCGGTGCTCGATCGTGAACCGGTCGGGGTCGTCCCCGACGATCAGCTTGGCCACGTCGTGGGCGAAGCGGTGGACGGTCGCCGTGTCGTCCCGAGCCGCCAGCGGCACCGTCACGTGGAAGCCCCGCGAGCCGCTCGTCATCACGAAGGGCGCCAGCTCGAGCGCCTCCAGCAGGTCCCGAAGGGCCCGGGCCCCGTCCCGGAGCACGCCCACGTCCTCGACCGAGGGGTCCAGGTCGAAGATCATCCGATCGGGCCGGTCGAGATGTTCGGCGGTCGACAGCAGGACGTGCGGGGTGAGGCACCCCTGGGTGGCCAGGTAGACGAGGTCGGCGGCCTCCCGCAGTACGACGTGGTGCACGACGCCGTCCTTCTTGGGGACCTCCGCCCGCTCGATCCAGTCGGGGAAGTGGTCGGGCGCCTCCTTCTGGTACCAGCGGGTCCCGCCCAGGCCGTCGGGGAGCCGCTCCATCGAGATCGGCCGGCCCCGCACGTGGGGCAGCATCGTCTCGGCGATCCGCGCGTAGTACCGGACGACGTCCCCCTTCGTGATGCCGGCGTCCGGGAAGAAGACCTTGCCCTCGTTCCGCATCTCGATCGTCCGCTCGCCGATCGTCAGCTCCACGGCTGGCACCTCGGGCAGAAGACCGAGGTCCTCCCCCCGGCCTTGACCCGCTCCAGCGTCGTGCCGCAGCGGGGACAGGTCGCGTCTCGCCCATCGCGGCTCCCCATGAGCCACGTCTCGTCCGGCGGCACCCGACCCAGCTCGATCGAGAGGCGGAGCACCTCCTCGGTGCGATCGGCGATGCGCTCCAGGTCCCCGCGGCCCAGGTCCCCGATGGCCCGCCTGGGGTGGACCCGGGCCCGCCACAGGATCTCGTCCACCAGGAGGTTCCCCAGCCCGGCCAACATCCGCTGGTCCATCAGCGCCGCCTTCACGCCCCCCCGCCTGCGCGCCAGGAGCTCCACGAGGTCCTCCCGGTCGATGCGCTGGGCGTCGGGACCCAGGGGGCCGGTGACGGACTCGACGTCCACGCCCCGGGGAACCACCCAGACGCCCCCCAGCTTCCGCATGTCGCGGTAGCGGAGCTCGCCGCCCTCGACCTCCAGGATCATCCGGTCGTAGGGGTGGCGCTCGGGCTCCTCCCCCGACCAGACGAGGCTGCCCGTCATGCCGAAGTGCAGGACGAGCGTCGGGCCGTCCACCGGGCACGAGAGCCACTTCCCGTGGCGCCGGGGCGGGCCGAGCACGCCGCCCACGAGCGCCCGCCCCAGGCCCTGGGGGGTGGTGTTCCTGAGGATGGTGGGGTCGGCGTGGACCCGCTCGACGCGTCTCCCCTGGGCGTGGTGGGCCAGGTAGCGACGGTACCCTTCGACGTCGGGCAGCTCAGGCATCCCGGTGACCTTCCCGCGACCCCGGCCGCCCACGCTCCCCGTTCGCCGGGGATGGAGTCGGGTACGCTGGGGCCATGTTCGGCAACTCCTGGCGCGTGGGCCGCATCCGCGGCATCGAGCTCCGCATCGACATCTCCTGGGCCATCATCGCCGTTCTCATCTCCTACTCGCTGTACTGGCGGTACCTCGAGATCTACCGGGGCATCGACAACGCCTACGCCATCCTGCTGGGCGTCGGCTCGGCCATCCTCTTCTTCGGCTCGGTCGTCTTCCACGAGTTCGCCCACGCGTTCACGGCGCAGTCGCGGGGCATCCCGGTGAAGAGCATCACGCTGTTCCTCTTCGGCGGCGCCACCCACGCCAAGGTCGAGGCCAAGGGCCCCGGCGCGGAGTTCCTCATCGCCCTGGTGGGGCCGCTGTCGAGCCTGGTGCTGGCGGGGATCTTCGCCCTCCTCGGGACCCTGGGCGATGCCTTCCTCCCTCGGGAGGTGGCCGGCGCGTTCGGCTACCTGGCGTTCGTCAACCTGGCCCTGGCCGTCTTCAACCTCGTCCCCGGCTTCCCGCTCGACGGCGGGCGGGTGCTGCGCGCGATCATCTGGGGCGCCACGGGCAGCCTCAGCAAGGCGACCCGGATCGCCAGCATCGCCGGGCAGGGCTTCGGGTACCTGCTCGTGGCCGCCGGCCTCTTCTTCGTGTTCAACGGGGCGCTCGGCGCGGGGATCTGGTTCGGGGCGATCGGCTGGTTCCTGGCCCAGGCCGCTCGCATGAGCTACGAGCAGCTCCAGCTCCGGCGGATGCTCGAGGACGTCGACGCCGAGGACGTGATGGCCTCCACCGTCAGCTCGATCCCCGCCGACCTCACCCTGCGGCGGGCCGTGGACGATCACTTCATGCGCTTCGACCACAGCGCGTTCCCGGTCGTGGACGGCGCCGAGACCGTGGGGCTGCTCAGCCTGCGCCGCGTGAAGCAGGTGCCGCGCCAGGAGTGGGACTCGAGGACGGTGCGAGAGACGATGGGGAAGCTCGACGAGGGCTGTACGGTCTCGCCCACGACCTCGATGGCCGACGTCGTGGAGCGGCTGGAGGGCGAGAACCGCCGGGTGGTCGTGGTGGAGGACGGCGAGGTCGTGGGCATCATCTCGCCGTCGGACGTGGCGCGCTGGCTCCAGCGCCGCCAGCTGATCGAGTCCTGAGTCAGCCGGCGAGCGACTTGGGCGGTCTCAGCGACCCGTCCCTGGGCAGCCGGACCACGCGGCGCGTCGATCCGCGGTGCTTCGCGCGATCCACCAGGAGCCTCACCCAGGAGCGGTAGGCGCGGGCGAAGTCCCGATCGCGGAGGCGCCTCTTGAGCGGGTCCTCGTTCATGGGCATCCGGGGCCTACCCTCTCGTCTCGAATCCCAACCTTACGACGTATGGCGAGAGAGGGTATCGGCCGTTCGGCCCATACGCGGCGGGCCTACCCCCCGAGGAGGCCCGGGAGGTCGGCGATCGAGTCGATCACGTGGTCGGGGCTGCCCGCCTCGAGGTGCTCGGGGCGGAACTTGCCGGTGCGGACGAGGACCCCCCGGATGCCCGCCGACCGCGCGCCCACCACGTCGGCCTCGACGTCGTCGCCCACCATGAGCGCGCGGTCGGCGGGCATCCCCAGCCGCTCCAGCGCCGCCCGGAAGAAGGCCGCCGACGGCTTCCCCACGACCTCGGCCTCGACCTTCGCCGCCCGCTCCAGACCCACGACGAACGCCCCCGAGTCGAGCACGACGCCGCGGCTCGTCCTCCACGAGAGGTTGCGGTGCATCGCCACGAGCCGGGCCCCGTCGAGCAGCATGCGGAACGCCCGGTCGAGGTTCTCGTAGGTGAACGTCGTGTCGGGATGCTCGGGGTCGGGTTCGCTCGCTCCCCCGATCACCACGACGTCCGCGTCACCGTCCACCAGCTCGATCCCCTCGAGGTCCTCGGCCACGTCGCCCGTGGCCATCAGGTGGACGCGGGCCCCCGGGTGCTCGGCCCGCAGGTACGCGGCCGTGGCCATCGGCGCGGTCAGGAGGTCGTCCGGGCCCACGTCGAAGGGGACGAGGTCCCGGGCCAGCGAGGCGCGCGACCGGGTCGTGGTGTTCGTGACGAGGAGGAAGGGGACGCCCGACTTGCGCAGCCACGCGATCGTCTCCACCGCCCCGGGCAGCGGCTCCCAGGACGTGACGAGGACCCCGTCCACGTCGAGCAGCACGCCTGCGCTGCCCCGGGTCATGCCCCGCGGGCCAGGGCCCGCAGATCCTCCAGGACCTCCCTCGGGTGCGCGGCGACGTCCTTCACCACGTAGGCGCGTGCCACCCTCCCCGCGGGGTCGATCAGGTAGGTGAAGCGCCTGGGGAACGCCGCACGCTCGTGGTCGTCGGGCCGCAGGGTCCCGTAGGCCGCGGCCACGGTCCGGTCCCCGTCCGAGAGGAGCCTGAAGGCGAACCCCTGCTTCTCGGCGAAGGCCCGCTGGGCCTCGGGAGGGTCGTAGGAGACCCCCAGGATCTCGGCGCCCAGCTCCTCGAACTCGGGGGCTCGATCACGGAACCCCTGGCCCTCCATCGTTCACCCGGGGGTGTCGGCCCGCACGAACCACCAGAAGACCACCCATCGACCCGCGTAGTCGCTCAGCGAGATGGGGTTGCCGTCCTGGTCGGGAAGCGTGAACGCCGGCGCCCGCGCGCCCTCTCCCAGCATGTCCGGCATCCTACCCGGACGCCGGGGTGGGGTCAGCGACGAGGATCGCGGGTCTGGAGCGGTCGCCGACGCCGCGGGGCGCCCCGGCGGGCCTCGCGGCGGCGGTCGTCGCCAGCGCGAGCCCGATCGCGATCCTGTTCGCCCGTCGGTCGGGTCAGGAGGAGCGCGAGGCCCGCGGAGTCGCTGCGCCAGCTCATGCCTCCACCTTCGGCACGATCGGAGGGCACCTGAAGGATCGGCGCTGACGGCGGCGAGGGAGGTCCGTAGCATCGGGGAGGCCGTCCGGAGGCCCGCGAACCCCACGACGGCCCATCCGACGATCGGAAGGAGAACGATGCGAGCACGCATGCTGATCACGCTGGTCGCGGGCGCGCTGGTGCTCGGCGCCTGCGGAGGGGACGACGGAGGCGACGACGGGGCCACCGGCGGAGGCGGAAGCGCCGACGTCTCGGTGACGGGGACCGACGCGCTGGCGTTCCAGCCGAGCGAGCTGAGCGCCGAGGCGGGCTCGATCACCGTGGAGCTGACGTCCGAGGAGGGCATCAATCACACGTTCGTGGTCGAGGAGGCCGGCGACGAGGTCGTGGCCTCCGCCGATCCCGGCCAGACCGACACGGGCACGATCGAGCTCGAGGCGGGCAGCTACACGTTCCACTGCGACGTCCCGGGCCACCGCGATGCCGGGATGGAGGGAACGCTGACGGTCGAGTAGGCCCTACGGCACGAGCAGGAGCGGGGCGAGCGCCAGTGTCCAGCTGACGAGGCTGCCCACCAGCAGGTACTCGGTGTCCAGCCGGATGTTGGCGCTCCGCCCCAGCTCGGGGAAGCGGGCCAGGCTCTTCGCGGCGGTGATGAACCCGGCGGCCACCGCGTTCCCCGAGAGCACGAGCGAGAAGATCAGCCAGCGCTCGAGCGGGCCGATGATGCGGCCGCCCTTCAGCTGCTCCTCCCCCACCCGCAGGTCGATCTGCTTCTCGACCAGGAAGATCGCCATGCGGACGATCGAGTTCGCGGTCGCGCCCAGCCACAGCACGATGCCCACGACGAGCAGCCCCGACTCCCACGTGGAGGCCCCGACGAACGGGAGGCCCTCCAGCCACCGGGCGAAGACCCCGCCGTCTCCTTCGGGCAGCGTCCCCGAGAGCGTCGCGAGAACCAGGATGGCCGTCGCGTGCAGCGCCAGGGCGCCGGCGACCCGCTCGTTGGTCCAGGTGCCGGTCCGGAGCCAGGCCCATCCCACCAGCAGCGCCAGCGCCACGACGCCGGCGAACAGGACGGCGCCGATCTCGTGACCGATCAGGAGAGCGCCGACGGCCGCGGCGACCGCACCGACGACCGCGGCGGAGAGGGCCCTGGCCGTGCCCACCGCCGCGCCGGCGAGCCCCGTGGTCAGATCGGCCAGTCCCACGGCGGCGAACCACAGCGCGAGGAGGCTCACGCCGGCGCCCCCTCGAACGCCGAGCGGAGGAGGCGATCCGCTCGAAGGACCGCGTAGATCCCCGCGCCGAGGGCCCGCTGGGAGATGGCCGAGGTCGACACCTGCTCCTCCTCGGCGATCGCGGCGTTCGTCTTCCCCTCCATCAGCCCCAAGGCGATGCGAGCGTCCCGCTCGTCCATGGCGGAGACGAGCTCATCCCGCGTGACCAGCGCCGCGTTGATGACGCCTTCGAGGTCGGGCAGGAGCCCTTCCTTCTCTTCGAGCTCGCTTCGCTCCGCGAATCGCGCGACGAACATCGTTCGCAGTCCACGAGGCTCGCCTCTCGAGTCCTGGGCTTCGCGTACGAGCTCGATGGCCTCGCGGGCGCCCCACCAGCCGGGGCCGTCCTGGGTGGTCCCCTCGAAGAACTCCACGTGCCCCCAGCCGACCCCGAACCGCACCTCGACCCTCCCCTTCAGCAGCAGCCGGAGGAGGAGCGTGATATGGAGGGCGTCGCCCAGCGAGTCGTAGAGGCCCTGGAACTCGTCCCCGATCGTGGGCCGGAGCGACGACCTGGCCGGCACCCGACCGTTCACCCCCTCCAGCGCGTCCGCCAGCTCGTCCTGCGTCCGGCGCCGGTCCTCGACCTCTCTGGACCCGACGACGTCGCCGATCACCGCGGCGAGCCCGTCCGCCCCCCAGAGGGTCCCCGATGCAGCTATCTCCTTCATATCGTCGTTCTGAAGCATACTCCTACATTCCTGGAAAGTGAAGCTTATCTATTCGCCTCTGTGGCTCAGGCCTGGTCGGCCTCGGCCACCATCTCGCGGAGGACGTCGAGATCGAGGTCCTCCAGCTTTCGGAACGAGACCGAGGACCTCCCGACCTTCACCTTCCCCAGGCGGGGGCCGTAGATCTCGGGGAGGTACCGCCGGTCCCGGGTGGCGCTGACGTAGACGCTGACGTAGCTCTTCTGGTTGGCCAGGCCTATCCGGAACCACTCGACGTCCTTCCCCGCCGAGCTCCGGTAGGTGATGTCGCCGTACCCGAGGATCGTCTGGTCGGTGCCGCCCCAGAACTTCTGCCGCCAGATCTTCATCTTCAGCTTGGGGGCGGCGGCGCGGATCGCCTTGTGGACCGCGCGGAGGGTGGGGCGGCGGTCCTCGGGGGCGGAGTCGAGGAGCTCCTGCAGAGCGGCCACGCCCGGATGGTACCCGAGGAGGCGGGGGGCGGGGGCGCGA
>DASUTW010000017.1:0-10727 GCA_036374395.1 Actinomycetota bacterium | reverse complement strand
CTTCCATCTGGCGGGGCGGCTGCTGGCCCGACACCCGCGGGCCACGCGCCAGGTGATCATGGTCACCGACGGCGAGCCGACCGCGCACCTGGAGGGCGACGAGGTCTTCTTCTCGTGGCCGCCGGTGCGGGAGACGATCCGCAGGACGCTGTCGGAGGCGATGCGGCTGGCCCGAGCCGGCGTGACGCTCAACGTGTTCATGCTCGAGGACTCCCCGGGCCTGGCGCGCTTCATGGAGCGCCTGGCGAGGCTAACCTCGGGCCGCATCTTCCTGATGTCGGGCGAAACGATGGGCGACTTCGTGCTGCGCGACTACGTGGCGGGGCGGGCCTCGTGAGCACGCCGCTGGCCAGGAAGCTGGGGATCAAGGCCGGGTCGAGCGTCGTCTTCGTCGGGCAGCCCGACGGCTTCGAGGGGATGCTGGAGCCCCTGCCCCGAGGGGTGAGCATCGCTACCCGGGTCGAGGGGCCCCACGACGTCGTCGTGCTGTTCGCGCACCGGCGCTCGGCGCTGGAGCGGCGGCTCCCCTCGCTCCGGAAGGCGCTGGACTACGCCGGCGGCCTGTGGATCGCCTACCCGAAGAAGGCCTCGGGCGTTCCCAGCGACCTCGACTTCGCCGTGGTGCAGGAGACGGGCCTGGCCGCGGGGCTCGTGGACAACAAGTCGTCCTCGATCGACGAGACCTGGACGGCGGTCCGGTTCGTCTACCGGCTCTCGGATCGCCCGGAGGTCACGGCTCCCACCACAGGGTGACGACGCGGGCCGCGGGCGGCCCGATCCCCCACCCCGTCGACCCCTCGCGGAGGCGGTCGCCCAGCGCCTCGGCCACCTCGGGATCGCGATCGGGGGGCAGGCACAGCATCCGGCGGGCCTGGGCTACGGCGGCGTCTCGATCGGGGAAGCCGCCGGCCTCGCGCCGGACCTCGTGGTCCTCGCGCCCGGGATCGATCCCGGCCTCGCGCAGGGCGGCCTCGGCCACGTCGGCGGTGGGCTCGATGGGGCGCTCCAGCCCGTGGAAGCGGCGCCAGAGGCCGGCCATCCAGGTGAGCGGATGCTCCGCGGTGAGCTCCACGACGACCAGCCGACGGGCGTGGGCCGTGAGCGCGCGGGCGAACGGGGCGAGGTCGGGGACGTTGTAGAGGACGTGGTGGCAGACGACGACGTCGCAGGCGGGCGTCTCGCCGGCCGCCTCGGGCCACGACCCCTCGATCGACGTCAGCGTCAGGCCCCGCTCGGCGGCCAGCTCCTCGAAGGCCGCCAGCAGCTCGGGGGAGGGGTCCACGGCCACGATCGCGTCGGCGGGCGGAGCGAGGGGGAGCGACGCCGCGCCGGCGCCGGCCCCCACGTCGAGGACGGTCCCGCCGCCCCGCAGGGCGGCGCCGGCGCGGCGTCGCGACGGCGTCTCGGGCTCGTCCGGCGCCCGCCGGGCCCGGTCGGCGAAGATCTCGGGGCGGAACCCCCAGGGCGACTCTGGGGCCTTCGCCAGGACCTCCTCGGGGATGGCCCAGGAGGCCAGCGCCTCGCGCCAGCGCTCCAACGCGCCCATCAGACCAGCGGCCAGGGGACGGGGCGGCCGGGGCCCGGGCCGGGGAACCGGCCGGCCCGAAGCAGCGCCTCGGCCCGGGCCCCGGCCGCCCCCACCTCGGTCGGGTCGAGCAGGCCCTCCAGCCCCTCCCTCAGCGGCCCGCCCCGAAGCTCGCCCACGACCCGCTCCAGGTCCTCCGCCAGCCCCCCGGGGAGGGGCTCGCCGGCGAAGTCCCAGATCACCGTCCGCAGCTTCGGCTCGGCGTGGAACGTCAGCCCGTGGTCGATGCACCAGAGCCGCCCGTCCTCGCCCAGGAGGAGGTGGCCGCCCTTCCGATCCGCGTTGTTCGCCACCACGTCGAACGCCGCCACCGCTCGGAGCTCGTCGGCCCGCTCCCCGCGCAGCGTGAAGTAGTGCTCGCCCTCCACCGCCAGCACGTACTCCTGGACGGCGCCGGGGCCGGCCGGTCCGTCCCGCATGACGGTCGACGGCACGTTCGGCCATCCCAGGGCCTGGGCCAGCCGCGCCGCGGCCACCTCGCGCGCCGCCAGCGTCCCGATCGGGAAGTCCCACAGCGGCGCCTCCCCGCGGATCGGCTTGTAGACCACGTGGATCCCTCCGATCCGGCCCAGGAAGGTGTGGTTCGAGGCGCCGGGCAGGAGCCCCAGCACCTCGAGGTCGCCGCCTGCCAGGGCGGTGGTCACGCCTCCCCCAGCCGTCCGTGGCCGTTCATCGCCGGGCAGACGTGGCCCTCGGGGTCCATCGGGTTGCCGCAGAACTCGCAGGTAGGCCTCCCGGCCGCAGCCACGACGATCCCGTGGCGGGCCAGCGCCAGCATCTGCTCGCGGGTGGCCCAGAAGCGGGCCTGCCCGCCCAGCTCCGTCTCCTCGTCCTCCTCCTCCAGCTCCTCGGCCTCGAGCATGAAGAGGTCCCGCTCCTCCTCGTAGCCCACCGCGAGGCGCGAGGCCCGCCACTCGGGGACGATGGGCTGCTCGAGCTCCATCTCGTCCTCGCCCACCTCGGCGTCCACGTCGGTCCCGAGCCGGGAGAGCATGTCCACCACCGTCGCCGACAGCAGCTGCACCTGCTGCTTCTCCACGACGATCGTCACGAGGTCGGTCCCGCGGCGGGCCTGCAGGTAGAAGGTGCGCTCGCCGGGCTCCCCGACCGCTCCGACGGTGATGCGGTCCACGGGGTCAAGCTCCACGCGCCTATCCTCCCACCTTCCCCGGGACGAGGTCCTCGAGACGCCCGGTATCGTTGGCGCGGAGGACGCGCGGGAGGCCGTCCCCGAGCGCGAGCGCGGTGACCGAGGCGGTGGACGCCTCGAGCCGCTGGAACAGGTCGAGGTGGAGGCCGGCGTAGTGCGCGAGCGCGAGGCGGATCACGTCGCCGTGCGTCACGACGGCCGCCACGCCCCTCGGGTGGCGACGGGCGATCCCCTCGATCGCCCGGACGGCCCGCTCCTGGACCTCGAGGAGGCTCTCCCCATTCGGGAACCGCACGGTCGAGGGCCTCGTCCGGACCTGCCGCCAGACCTTCGTCCGGCGGAGCGAGGCGAACGTCCTCCCCGTCCAGTCGCCGTAGTCGACCTCGTTGAGGTCCTCGACGATCTCCGGCTCCAGCCGGCGGCCGCGGGCGATCGCAGCGGCCGTCTCTCGGCACCGCTGCATCGGGCTGACGTAGAGGCCGTGGATCCGCACCGGGCGGAGGCGCTCGGCCAGCGCCTCGGCGTCGGCCCGGCCCCGATCGGAGAGTGCGACGCCCCGGGAACGCCCGTAGAGGCGCTTTCCCGTGTGGTCAGCCACCGCGTGCCGGATCAGGAGGATGCGTGCCACGACCCCCAGCATAAGGCGGCCGGTCGGGTCGGTCCGCCGGGCACTACGATGCGAGGCATGGCGAGGCCGAAGGTGCTGGTGCTGGGGGGAGGGTACGCGGGGGTGATGGCCGCGGCCGGCCTGGGGGGGCGGGCCGACGTCCTCATCGTCAGCCGCGACAACTTCCTTCTCTTCACGCCCATGCTGGCCGAGGTGGCGGCCGGGGATCTCGACCCTCGGCACGTCGTGAGCCCGATCCGCCAGCTCGCCCCCCACGCCCGGCTGCTGATCGGCGACATCGAGGAGATCGACCTCGGGTCCAAGACGGTCGCGGTCCGGCCGAAGCTGCGCCGGGGGGTCGTCCGGTACCGTGCCGACGCGATCGTGCTGGGGTTGGGGGCGGTGCAGGCCACCTTCGGGATCGAGGGGGTCGACGAGCACGCCCTGCCGTTCAAGACGATCTCCGACGCCCTGCGGATCCGGAACCGGATGCTGGCCTCGCTGGAGGCGGCGGCCGAGTCGCACGACCCGCGCCTGACGAAGGTGGCGGTCGTGGGCGCCGGGTACTCGGGCGCGGAGCTAGCCACCGCGCTCGCGGACATGCTCTCGGAGGCCGCGGCGCGGTTCTATCGAACCGCGCCGCGGCCTCACGTCACCCTCGTGGACGCCCTGGAGCGCGTGACCGCCATGCTTCCCGAGCGGCTGAGCGCCGAGGCCGAGCGCGGGATCCGCGACCGCGGCATCGAGCCCGTCCTCGGGGCGAAGGTGGCAAAGGTGCACGAGGGCGGCATCTCGCTCGAAGACGGCCGGGAGATCGAGGCCGGCACCGTGATCTGGGCCGCCGGCGTCCGGCCGAACCCCCTCGTGGAGACGCTCGGGCTCCCCACGGGGCCCGGCGGCAGGCTGGTCGTGGACGAGCACCTGCAGGCCGTGCCCGGCGTGTTCGCCGGCGGCGACCTGGCCGCGGTCCCCGACGGTCGCGGAGGGATCTCGCCCCCAACCGCCCAGTTCGCCCTGCGGCAGGGCGTCTACCTCGGACGCCACCTCTCGGACGTGCTGGAGGGCCGGTCCGCCCCCCCGTTCCGCTACCGGACCCTGGGCGAGCTCGTCTCGCTGGGCCACCGCAACGCCGTGGGCCTGGTCTTCGGGGTCCCGGTGACCGGCGTGCCGGCCTGGTTCCTCTGGAGGAGCTACTACCTGATGCGCCTCCCCACGCTGCTGCGCAAGGCCCGCGTGGCGCTGGACTGGACGCTGGACGTCGTGTTCCCTCCCGACATCGCCTGGCTCCCCACGAGCGACCTGGGCCCCGACCCCTCGGAGCCGTGACCGACCTCGTCGTGGTGGGGGACGCCCTGCTCGACGTCGCGGCCCGCGCGGCGGCACTGCTCGAAGGGGGCGACGTCCGGGGCTCGGTGCGAGCGCGAGCAGGCGGCCAGGGGGCGAACGTCGCCGCGTGGGCGGGGAGCGAGGGGCTGCGCGTGCGGCTCCACGCGCGGATCGGGGACGACGCGGCGGGCCGCCTGGTCCGCGAGTCGCTCGAGGAGCGGGGCGTGGAGGCGGCGCTGACCGTCGACCCGGAGGCGCCGACCGGGACCCTGCTGGTGCTCGTGCGCGGAGGGGACCGATCGATGGTGGCCGACCGAGGCGCGGCGGCGCGGCTCTCGCCGTCGGATCTCCCGGACGAGATCGAGGCCGGCGCGGTACTGGTCTCCGGCTACCTGCTCTTCGACCAGGGCTCGGAGGCGGCCGGTCTGGCCGCGCTGGAGCGGGCGCGGGCCCGGCACCTCGCGGTCGAGGCCTCGACATGGCCCCTCCTCGAGGCCTACGGCTCGGAGCGGTTCCTCGAGGCGACGTCGGCCGCCACCGTGCTGCTGGCCAACGAGCGAGAGGCCGAGGTGCTGACGGGCGCCGAGGGCGAGGAGGCGGCGGCGAAGCTCGCGGAGCGGTACGAGGTGGCGGTGGTGAAGCTCGGGGATCGCGGCGCCGCGCTGGCCTCGGCCGAGCTGACGCTTCACGAACCCGCCAAGCAGGTCGAGGTCGCGGACCCCACCGGCGCCGGGGACGCGTTCGACGCCGCCTTCCTGGCGGCGCTCCTCCGCGGGGGATCGCTGGGTCGCGCGCTGGACCACGCCATCACCACGGGCGGATGGGTGGCCTCGCGCGAGGAGGCCTGGCCGTGAGCGAGCCGACGCTCTCCCCCGAGCTCCGCGGCGAGGAGCGCCCCCTCGTGGCTCTGGAGACGAGCGTGCTGGCCCAGGGCCTGCCCGAGCCGAGGAACCGCGAGGCCGCCGACCGGATGGAGGAGGCCGTGCGCGCGGCGGGCGCCCTCCCCGCGTGGACGTGGGTGGACGAGGGCGCCGTGCGGGTCGGGGCGACCGGCGACGAGCTCGATCGGCTGTGCGCCGAGGCCGCGGCCAAGGTCGCCCGGCGCGACCTCCCGATGGCCGTGGCGGGCCGCGGCCTCGGCGCAACCACCGTCTCGGCCACCCTCTGGATCGCCGCCCGCGCCGGGATCGAGGTCGCCGCCACCGGTGGGATCGGCGGCGTCCACCGTGGAGGCGGCGACGTCTCGGCCGACCTCGCGGAGCTGGCCCGCTCCCCCGTCACCCTGGTCTGCGCCGGCCCCAAGTCGATCACCGATCCGGAGGCGACCCTGGAGCGCCTCGAGGAGCTGGGGGTCGCCGTGGTGGGCTACGGGACCGAGCGCCTCCCCTTCTTCCTGGTCCGCGAGACCCCGATCGCCCTGGAGCACCGAGCCGACTCGCCCCCGGAGGCGGCGGAGGTCGCCCGGGCCCGGCGGGATCTGGGCCTCGCCGCCGCCCTCCTCATGTGCGTGCCGATCCCCGAGGCGTCCGCGCTCGACGCCGACGAGGTGGCGAGCGCCGTCGCACGATGCGAGGAGCGCGCCGCACGGGAGGCCGTCACGGGCAAGAACGTCACCCCGTTCCTCCTCCGGTGCCTGGCCGCGGAGACGGGCGGCCGCAGCCTCGAGGCCAACATGGCCCTCCTCGAGGAGAACGCCCGCGTGGCCGGCGCGATCGCCGCCGCCCTCTGAACTTCTCCAATCCGAGGAACCGGAACGAGCGTATCTGGTGGCGGGACGCGAACGGGGGGGCGCGAGCGTTCCGGGACCAGGTTCTCCCGCTCTCGACGCTTTGGGGGTCGAGAGCGGGAGAACCGCTGCTCGATCGGGAGGTCGCCGTTCGGGAGGGTCCGCCTTCGACCATTGCGCCGTTCCGTCGTTCCCTCCGGGCGCGAGCCGTTCATAATCAGCCAACGACAAGGAGGTCGGTACGCAGCAGGCGGTGGGGGGTGATCAGGCCGCGGCGATCGTCGGCCAGCGCTTCGACGCCTACCTGGAGCGCATCCGCGACCTCTGCCGCATGCCCTCGGTCAGCGCCACCGGCGAGGGCGTCCGCGAGGTCGCCGACGCCGTCCTCGGGATTATCCAGGACGCGGGGGGCGAGGCCGAGCTCGTCGAGACCCCGGGCTTCCCCGTGATCCTGGGCGAGATCCCGGGGCCGCCGGGCTCCCCCTCGCTCCTCCGCTACGGCATGTACGACGTCCAGCCGGCCGAGGAGCCCGACTGGACCGTCCCCCCGTTCTCGGCCGAGATCGTGGACCTGGACGGCATCGGCCCCTCCGTCGTCTGCCGCGGCGTGGCGAACTCCAAGGGCAGCCTCGCCTCGTTCTTCTGCGCGCTCGACGCCCTCCGCGACGCGGGGGGGATCCCCTGCACGATCCGCTTCGTGATCGAGGGGGAGGAGGAGCTGGGCAGCATGAACCTCCCGCAGGTCGTCAGAGAGCGGGCCGAGGACCTCCGCTCGGACTGCGGCGCCGATCTCGACCTCTGCGGCGAGCGCGACGGCTCGGTCCAGCTCATCACGGGCTGCAAGGGGCTCCTCAGCCTGGAGCTCGTCTGCCGGGCCGGGGGCTGGGGCGGGCCCGCCAAGCCCCTCCACTCCAGCGAGGCCGCCTGGATCGCGTCGCCCGTGTGGTCGCTGGTCCACGCGCTGGCCACGATCGTCGGCCCGGGCGAAGAGCTCCTCGTCCGCGAGATCACGGGCGCCGCCGCGCCCCCCTCGGACGACGACCGCCCCCTCCTCCGCGAGCTGGCCGCCGGCTTCGACCCGGACGAGCACCTCCGCGACGCGAGAGCCTCCCGCTACAAGATCGAGGGCTCCCCCGAGGAGCTCCTCGAGGCCCTGATCTACCGCCCCACCGCCAACATCGACGGACTCGAGGCCGGGTACACGGGGCCCGGCCACACGATCATGCCCAGCGAGGCCCGGGCCGTGCTGGACCTCCGCCTGGTCCCCGACCTCGACCCCGACGAGGCCGCGACCGCGATCCGACGCCACCTGGACCGCGAGGGGTTCCCCCACGTCCAGGTCGTCCCGATGGAGCGGTACCCCTGGGCCAAGTCCGCGCCCGACTCCCGCGCCTCCCGCGCCATGCGCGCCTCCTACGAGGAGCTGGGCCGCCGGCCGCTCCCCTACCCGATGGCCCCCTGGTGCGCTCCCTTCTACATCTTCGATCGCCTCCTGGAGATCCCGTGGGCCTCGGGCGGCCTCGGGTTCAGCGGCGGCGCGCACGCCCCGGACGAGTTCGCCACCGTGGACGGCCTCCGCGAGCACATCCTGGGGACGGTGGGGTTCCTCCTGGCCTACGCGGAGGCCGCATGATCCCGGTGGTCCGAGTATCCGGTGGGGCCGAGGAGCGCGGCCGCGCCGTGGGGGAGGCGCTGGCCGAGCCGATCGGCCGCTCGCTCGACTTCTACCGCGGGTACCTCCAGCGCCGCGGCATCTCCCGCGAGTCCCTCCCCCTGATCCTCCGCCCACACCGCCGGGCCGCCGAGGGGGCCCTCCCCGACCTCGTAGCCGAGATCGACGCCATGGCCGAGGGAGCCGGCGCCGATCCCTGGGATCTCTTCGCCGTCAACGCCTTCGAGGAGCTGGAGCCGGCCATGTCCGAGCCCTCGATGGAGCGCTGCACCTCGTTCACGGCGTCCACCCCGGGCGGCCCGATCCTCGCCCACAACGAGCAGTGGCTCGCCGGGGACCTGGGGAACGTGGCGGTGGTCGTGGCGGACCCGACCGACGGCCCCGGCTTCGCCTCGCCCACCGTCGTGGCCTGTCTCCCGGCGGTCGGCATCAACAACGCGGGCCTGGCCCAGGCGATCATGTCGCTCTCCGCGGGGGACGACCGGGAGGGCGTGCCGCGAGTCCTCGTCTCGCGGCACGCCCTCCAGGCGCGCTTCAGCGACGATGCGGTCAAACGGGCGGACCTGCCCGGGCGGGCCGGCGGCTACGCGCACATGCTCGCCGGCGGCGGCGGCGCGGCCTTCACGATCGAGACCACGGCTGAGCGCCTGGCCGTCCTCGACGGGCACGGCCCCCACACGAACCACTACCTCCACCAGGACCTCACGCTGATCGGGGACCGGCCGCGGCCCGGCAGCGTCTCGCGGCTGGAGCGGGCCCGCGAGCTCCTCGAGGACCGCCCCCCGCGGTCGCCCGAGGATGCCATGGCGGTCCTCGCCGACCACGATGGTCACCCCCAGCCGATCTGCCTCCACCCCGACCCCGAGGACGGCGACGACGCCGAGGCGGTGGTCTTCTCCATGGTCTGCAGCCTCCGCGACCGGAGGATGTGGGTGGCCCCGGGCCCGCCCTGCTCCACCCCCTTCGAGGAGATCGAGGTGGCCTGATGCGGACGACGCCCCTCCGCTACGAGCGGCTCACCTGGCCCGAGGTGGCCGAGGCCGCGCGCGAGGACGCCGTCTGCCTAATCCCGGTTGCCACCCTCGAGGACCACGGACCCCATCTGCCGATCGACGCGGACCTGCGGATCGTGGCCGAGATCGCCGAGCGCGCGGCCTCGGCCGCCGGCACGATCCTCCTCCCGGCGATCCCCCACGGCTACTCGCCCCACCATCTCGACTTCCCGGGGCCGATCACGATCGGCTGGGACACCTTCACCCGCTACGTCCGCGACGTGGGGATCTCGCTGGCCGACCACGGCTTCCGCCGGATGCTCTTCCTCAACGGCCACGGCTCCAACCAGAACCTCGTGGAGACGGCCGCGCGCCTGGTCATGGTGGAGCGACCGGACACCCTCGCCGCCGCCGCCTTCTACCTCACCTCCGAGAAGGGGCTGGCCGAGGTGGAGCGGATCCGCGAGTCCGAGCGCGGCGGCATGGCCCACGCCTGCGAGCTGGAGACCTCGATCTACCTCGCCATCGAGCCCGAGGCCGTGGCCATGGACCTGGCCGTGGACGAGATGTCCTATCCCGCGGGCGACCACGCCTGGATCGACTGGACCGACGGGCCGCTGAAGCTGATGCCCTGGTGGTCCTCGTTCTCCGAGACCGGCGTCCAGGGCCGACCCACGCTGGCCACCGCGGAGAAGGGCGAGGCCCTGCTGGAGGCGGCCGTGGCCGAGGTCTCCGCTTACCTGGAGGAGCTCCGCGAGAAGCCCCTCCCCGAGCGCCGGGAGCCCACGTGACCCGCCCCCCGGTGAAGCCCCGCCCCCTCCCGCCCGGCGGCACGATCGGCGTCCCCGCCCCCGCCTCGCCCTGGCAGGACCGCTCGGAATGGGATCGCGGGATCCGCTGGTGGGAGTCGAAGGGCTACACGGTGAAGCTCGCCAAGAACGCGATGGCCCGCGACGACTACGTGGCGGGCGACCCGGCCGACCGGGCCCGCGACGTGGAGCAGATGTTCGCGGACCCCGAGGTCGACGCCGTCCAGGCCTTCGGCGGCGGCTACGGCTCCTCGCAGGTCGTCCCCCACCTCGACACGGACGTGATCGCCCAGAACCCCAAGCCCTTCGTCGGGTACTCGGACATCACCGCCCTGCACGTCGCGATCCGCCAGGCCACCGGGCTGGTCACCTTCTACGGTCCCGGCCTGGCCGGCATCGCCTACGAGGCCTCGGACGACCGGGAGTTCACCCAGGGTCGAGCGCTCCGAGCCCTCACCGACCCCACCCCGCTGGGAGAGATCCCGGCCCGCCCCGACGACGCCTACGTCGGCGCGATTGGCGCCGGCGTCGCCCGCGCCCCGCTCGTCGGCGGCAACCTCTGGCTGGTGCGAGAGACGCTGGGCACCCCTTGGGAGATCGAGACGGCCGGCTGCGTCCTCTTCTTCGAGGACGTCTACACGCCGCCGTGGCACGTGGACGGCATGATCACCCACCTCGCCAACGTGGGGAAGCTCCGCGAGGTGGTGGGCGTGGTCGTCGGCGAGATGTACCGCAGCGAGGAGTGGCGGCATCCGGAGCCCTGGCTCCGGAGCCGCTCGATGGAGGACGTGCTGGAGTACCACCTCGGGCCCCTCGGGGTCCCGGTGCTGACCAACCTGCCCCTGGGGCACGGGAAGCAC
>DASUTW010000016.1:0-3572 GCA_036374395.1 Actinomycetota bacterium | reverse complement strand
CCATGGCCGGCGTGAACTCCTTGGAGGACAGGCCGTACCGTCCCCCGATCACGACCGGCACCGGGCGGCCGCGGCGCTCGACGAGCGCGGTGACCACGTCCTGGTACAGGGGCTCGCCCACCGACCCGGGCTCCTTCGTCCGGTCGAGCATGGCGATCGAGCGGACTGCATCCGGCAGGGCCTCGGCGAACCGCTCGATCGAGAACGGGCGGAACAGCCGCACCTTGACCAGGCCCACCCGCTCGCCCTCCGCGACCAGGCGCTCCACGGCCTCCTCGGCCGCGCCAACCCCGGACCCCATCAGGACCAGCACCCGCTCGGCCTCGGGGTGCCCCACGTACTCGAACGGCCGGTAGCGGCGCCCGGTCAGCTCGTGGAAGCGATCCATCACGCCGTCCACGATCTCCGGGACGGCGAGGTGGAAGGGGCCGGCCGCCTCCCTCGCCTGGAAGAACACGTCCGGGTTCTGGGCCGTGCCCCTGATCACGGGGCGGTCGGGCGTGAGGCGCCGGGCGCGGTGCTCGTCGATCGCCTCCTCGCTCAGCATGGCCAGGATGTCGTCTTCGGTGACGCGCTCGATCTTCATCAGCTCGTGCGACGTCCGGAACCCGTCGAAGAAGTGGAGGAAGGGCACCCGCGACTCGAGGGTCGCGGCGTGCGCCACCAGCGCCAGGTCCTGGGCCTCCTGGACCGAGGACGACGCCAGCATGGCCCATCCCGTGGAGCGAGCCCCCATCACGTCGCTGTGGTCCCCGAAGATCGAGAGGGCGTGCGTGGCGACGGTGCGGGCGGCGATGTGGAAGACCGCCGGGGTGAGCTCGCCCGCGATCTTGTACATGTTCGGCAGCATCAGCAGGAGCCCCTGCGATGCCGTGAAGGTGGTCGTGAGGGCCCCCGCCTGCAGGGCTCCGTGCACGGCGCCGGCCGCCCCGCCCTCGCTCTGCATCTCGATGACCTCCGGGACGCTCCCCCAGACGTTGGGCTCCCCCCGGGCCGACCAGGCGTCGGCCAGCTCTCCCATGGGGGAGGCGGGGGTGATCGGGTAGATCGCGATGACCTCGCTGGCCTTGTGGGCGACGTATGCGGCGGCCTCGTTGCCGTCGACGGTGACGACCGGACGGGTCACGCCGCAGCCTCGGTCATATCGGGAGCTCGGAGGAAACCGGGTCCGAAGTGGTAGACCAGCGAAGCCCCCTCCGAGAGGAGGATCCGCGCCACGGCCCGAGCGTGTGGCTCGGACGGGGTGCGAACGGCGACGAGCACGTCCCCCAGCAGGGCGCCGGACACGTACCTCTCGGAGACCGCCGCCTCGCCCGGAGCGGCCTCGGAGACGGCCAGCGACGGATGGTGCGACCCGTCGATCACGAGCGCCAGGTCCCCGGGAAGGACCCCCACGTCGCTCCGCCGGATGCCGGTGACCGACAGCAGATCCACCAGGCGCGTCGCCTCGACCCGGCTGTCCACCAGCGCGGCGACGAACCCCTCCCGGAACGCTCCTCCGTAGATCGACCTGGGGAACGGGCTCTGCTCGCTCATCCGTGACCTCCTCGACGCGTCTCCGAGCGAGCATGCAGGACCGGCCGATCACGTCGCAGGGCCGGAGGGCCCCATGCATCCGGGACCTTCGTCGGCGAAGGTTGCGGACACAGCCTCCATCGACGCGCCGAGTTCCGCGGGCTCGGTCTAGGAGGAGACGGCGCCGCGCCACAGGAGCCGTCCGGACCGTCGCAGCATCTCCGAGATAGGCGCATCCGCATCGGACGGGTGACGCTCCGTGAGGCACTGGTTGAGCCACACGCCCTCAATCAGGCTCGCGAGCGCCGTGGCCAGGTCGGTCATGGTGGTCCCCGCGCGGAGGGAGACCTCGAAGTGGTCCAGAGCCTCCTCGATCACGCGCTCCAGGCTTTCGACCCGCTTCACGAACTCCTCCAAGCTGGGACGGGAGATCTCATCGCTCCATAGGCCGTACGGCACGGCGCTCAGCCACAGGGCCCAGAGGAACCCGTAGGTCATGGTCGGCTCGGCCCCGTGGAGAGGGCCACGCCCCGACTCACCGGTCAGCAGCCTGTCCAGCCAGGCCTCGGCGTCCGGGAAGTCGCGCGGACGCGGATATCGGATCTGACGGATCCAGTCGCCGGCGAACAGGGTGTCCGCCATCGTCTCCGCCTGAAAGGCGGCCTGACTCCCGAAGACGTTGTTGACGGCCCCCCGGGTCTTGCCCTCGCGGGCCGCGACAGCGTTCGCGTCGAGACGGGCGAACGGCCCCACGGCAGTGGACCGCCTGTCCAGCGCCTCCGAATCCTCCTTGATCTGCTCGAGGACGACGAGCTCGCCGATCTCGATGTACCTCTTCCGAGCGTGCTCCCTGGGAAGCCTCGAGCGGCGCCTGCGCGATCGGTCGGTTGCCATGCCCCTCCTCCGCGATGCATACGGTACGTACGAATGTTACCTCAGGGGTTGACGAAACCGCAGGCAAACGGGTAAATTCCCACATACGTACGGTACGTATGTCCGTCAAGGGAGCGAGCGTGCCCCGCCACACAGCCGTCCTGTACCTGCTCACGATCGGAGGTCGTCATGAGCCGCGTCTTCATCCGAACCCTCGTCCTGATCGCCCTTCTCGTGGGCGTCCTTCCGGGGACGCCGGCGGGAGCGCAGGTCGCCGACTCCTTCGAGATCGCCTACGGAGACACCGTCGCTGACGGGGTCCCGGGACCCGGCGCCGGCAACATCGAGGTCGCGGGGGGCACCGACGCCTACAGCTTCGAGGGGGCGGCGGGGGACGTCGCGATCTTCGACGTGCTGGCGGGGAGCAACACCACGTTCCTCTGGCGCCTGGAGGGGCCCGGGGGAGGCGCCCTCTTCGACGGCCTCTACGTGGATCGGGAGGTCGAGCTGCCACAGAACGGCACCTACGTGCTGACGGTCCGGGGGTTCTCCGCCGCCTCGACCGGGACCTACTCGTTCCGGCTCCTCCTGACCCCGCCTCCCCAGGAGTTCGCGATCGCCTTCGGGGACACGGTCTCCCAGGACGTCCCGGCGCCCGGAGCCGGGAACCTCGAGGTCCCGGGGGCCATCGACCGCTACCTCTTCGACGCCACGGCGGGGCAGGTGGCCATCTTCGACGCGCTGACCGGGAACAACACGCAGGTGCGCTGGGCCCTGCACGCGCCCGACGGCACGCAGGTGTTCGACCGGCTCTACATCGATCACCAGGAGACGCTCGCCCAGACCGGCACGTACGTGCTGACGATGAGCGGGGTGAACATCGCCAGCACCGGGACGTACTCCTTCCAGCTGCTGCAGGGGGCGGGAACGCAGGAGTTCACGATCGCCTTCGGGGACACGGTCTCCGACGGCGTGCCCGGGCCGGGGGCCGGCAATCTGGAGGGGCCGGGGGCGATTGACCGCTACCTGTTCGAGGGGACGATGGGACAGGTGGCCATCCTCGACGCGCTCACGGGGGACAACACCCAGATCGCCTGGAGCCTCCACGCGCCCGACGGCTCGGAGCTGTTCGACTCGATCTACGTGGATCACGAGGTCGTGCTGCCCCAGGACGGGACCTACAC
>DASUTW010000015.1:0-4578 GCA_036374395.1 Actinomycetota bacterium | reverse complement strand
CGGCGGATGATCCCGACGCGGTCGCAGGTCCGCTCGACCTCGGGGAGGTTGTGGGAGGAGAGGAACACGGTCCGGCCGTCGGCTTTCGTCTCGGCCAGGAGCCGGTAGACGTGCTGCTGGATCAGCGGGTCGAGGCCGAGCGTGGGCTCGTCGAGCACGACGAGCTCCGGGCGGTGCATGAACGCCTGGACGATCCCGATCTTCTGCCGGTTGCCGCTGGAGAGCGAGCCGATCCGGGCGTCCAGCTCGGCATCCAGGAGGGACGCCAGGCGCTCGATCTCGTCCTCGTAGACGCCGCCCCTGAACGAGGAGAGGTAGCCCAGCAGGTCGCGAGCCTCGAGGTGCTCGTCGAGGGCGAGGTCCCCTGGGAGGTAGCCGACGCGGCGCCGCACCTCGACCCCTTCGCGCTGGGCGTCCATGCCGAGGACGAACGCCCTGCCGCTCGTGGGACGGATCAGGTCCATGAGGGTGCGGATCATGGTGGTCTTGCCGGCCCCGTTGGGGCCCAGGAAGCCGAAGACCTCGCCGGGGCGGACCTCGAGGTCCACCTCGAGGACGCCGGGACGCTTGCCGTAGTACTTCGTCAGGCCCTGCGTCAGGATCGCGGCGTCCATCGCGTGTCAGGCTACGCCAGCGGGCGCACCCGCGTCCCCTCCGCGGAGTCCATGACCTCCCAGCCCATCTCGGTCAGCCGGTCGCGGATCTCGTCGGACCGCGCGTAGTCGCGCTCGGCCCGGGCGGCGTCGCGCTCGTCGACCAGCGTGCGGACGTCCGCGGGGACCTCGAACCCCTCGCGGGCGATGCGCTCGAGGTCGAGGCCGAGCACGGCGTCCCAGGACGAGAGCAGGGCGCGCTTCTCCCCGTCCGGGATCCCCGAGGAGACGACGTCGCCCACCACCGCCACGGCGCGGGGCATGTCGAGGTCGTCGGCCACCGCCTCTCGGAACCGCCGGTCGAAGGCCTCTCCCTCGGGGGAGCGCTCGCCCCGCGGCGCGTCCTTCCACTCGGCCATGCGCTGGCGCCATCTCGTGACCGCGCGGTCGGCCGCCTCCATCGCCTCCCAGGTGAAGTTCATCTCGCTCCGGTAGCGGGTCTGGAAGCAGAGGAGCCGGAACGCGAGCGGATCGTAGCCTCGCTCGATCACCTCGTCGATCGTGTACACGTTGCCGGTCGACTTGGCCATCTTCTGGCCCTCGACCCGCAGATGGCCGCCGTGGACCCAGGTGGAGACCACCCGATGCCCGGTCGCCCCGTCCGACTGGGCGATCTCGTCCTCGTGGTGCGGGAAGACGAGGTCGACGCCGCCGGTATGGATGTCGAAGCGGTCGCCCAGGTACTTCAGGGACATGGCCGAGCACTCGATGTGCCAGCCGGGGAAGCCCTCACCCCAGGGGGAGCCCCACTTCATCAGCCGGTTGGGCTGCGCCGTCTTCCAGAGCGCGAAGTCCGCGTGGTGGCGCTTGCGGTCGTCGGTCTCGAGGTCCCGGTGGCCCGGCTGCAGCTTGTCCAGCGTGTTCCGGGAGAGCTTCCCGTACTCGGGGAACGACTGGACGTCGTAGTAGACGGAGCCGTCGTCGAGGGCGTAGGCGTGACCCCGGTCGATGAGGATCTTTGTCATCTCGATCATCTCGGCGATGTGGTCGGTCGCGCGCGGGTACTCGTGGGCGCGCAGGAGCCCGATCTTGTCGGCGTCCTCGAGGAAGACGCGCGTGTACTTCTCGGCGATCTCCCAGGGGCCCAGGCCCTCGTCCTCCATCGCCAGCTCCATCCGGTCCAGGGCCTCCTCGCTGGAGTCGTCGACCATATGGCCCACGTCGGTGATGTTGACGACCTGGAGCACCTCGTGGCCCTCCAGCTCGAGGGCCCGCCGGACGAGGTCGGAGAGGAGGAAGGTCCGGAGGTTCCCGATGTGGACCGGGCGATAGACGGTCGGCCCGCACGTGTAGAGACGCACGGGCCCGTCGCCGGACGGCCGAACCTCCTCGACCTTCCTGGTCAGCGTGTTGTAGAGGCGCATCGGGACCTCAGGATAGACGCTGGGTGGGCTCTCGGGCCCGTGTTCGCTACGCTGAGGGGCCATGGACCGGGACTTCGGGCTCTCGGAGGATCAGCGCGAGATCGTGGGGCTCGTCCGCGAGTTCGTCAACGAGCGGGTCCGGCCGCAGATCGAGACGTTCGAGGAGAAGGGCGAGTTCCCCAGGGAGCTGTTCCGCCAGCTCGGCGAGATGGGGCTCGGAGGGATCCCGTACGAGGAGCGCTACGGAGGTGCGGTCCAGCCGTACCTGACGTATCTGACGGTGCTCGAGGAGCTTGCCATGGGGTCCGTGTCCCTCGCCGTGGGGCTCTCCGTGCACCACCTGGCCACGTTCGGGGTCCACGACTACGGTTCGGACGTCCTGAAGGAGCGGTACCTGCCCCGGTTGACGTCCGGGGAGTGGCTCGGGGCCTACGCGCTGACCGAGGCCGGAAGCGGCTCCGACGCCGCGTCGCTCGCCACGAAGGCCGAGCGCGAGGGCGACGGCTGGCGGCTCACGGGGTCGAAGCGGTTCATCTCCCATGGGGGAGAGGCGGAGTACTACCTCGTCATGGCCCGCACCGGGGGAGAGGGGCCGAAGGGGATCTCGGCCTTCGTGCTGGAGAAGGGGTATCCGGGCTTCGACTTCGGGAAGCCCGAGGAGAAGATGGGCTGGAACGCGAGCCCGATGCGGGAGCTGCTGTTCGACGGGGCCGAGGTGCCGGGCGAGAACCTGGTGGGGGAGGAGGGCCAGGGCTTCACCATCGCCCTGGAGGCGCTCGATGGCGGGCGCCTGGGGATGGCCGCGTGCGGCGTGGGCGTGGCCCAGGCGGCCCTCGATGCTGCGGTGGCCTTCGCCAAGGACAGGGAGCAGTTCGGGAAGCCCGTGATCGAGTTCCAGGGGCTCGCGTTCATGCTGGCCGACATGCACGCGCAGGTGGAGGCGGCGCGGCGACTGTACCGGGAGGCGGTCCGGGCGCGCGACGAGGGCGTGGGGACGCCGGTGTCGTGCTCGGTGGCCAAGCTGTTCGCCACCGACGTCGCGATGCGCGTGACGACCGACGCGGTCCAGGTGCATGGCGGCTATGGGTACATGCGCGAGTACCCGGTCGAGCGCTACATGCGCGAGGCGAAGGCCCTCCAGATCGTCGAGGGGACCAACCAGGTCCAGCGGATGATCATCGGCCGCCACCTCGCGGGGGGTTGAGCTCTCGGGAACCGTCGGTGGCCCCCGTGCGTCGGACGTGTATGCACCGGCAGACCGTTTCACTCGTCATCGCTGTGTTGATCGTGGGCGCGGGATGTGGAGGGCCCGGCGGTCGCGACCAACAGGGACCACCACGGACGGGAGAGCTGCGCGCCGTCCGGATCGAGCCAGGCCAGCGCGTGGTCTTCAGCCCAGGAGAGTTGCGCGAAGGAGACCTGATCCGGTGCAGGGGGAAGGGTGGCGTCACCGTCGGGCCTCCGGGTTTCGGTGCAGGGAGCAGCGGAGGGATCACAGCCGAGACGCGACACGATGGATCGGTGGTTGCGACCTGCGAGCCCGGACCTCCCGCCAACGCCTGAGTCAACAGATCGACCAGAGGCCGCGGCCGACGTCGCGAGCCTCCCGCTCGGCCGCCCGCAGCCCGGCCTCGTACCGGTCGTTGGGCTCGAAGATCGAGACGGCGGCGTAGCCTCGGCGGACCAACAGCAGGTTCACCATGCGGCCGTCCTCGAGGTAGACGTAGGCGAGGGTGCGGCCGTAGCGGTCCCGCGGCTCCTGGTCGTACTCGAGCCGGACCCGCTCGCCTTCCAGGAGGCCCCGCATGAAGAGGCCCGCCTCCTCTCCGTAGCACTCCGCCCGGCCCCCGTACCAGTCGACCTCGGGCGTGTCGATGCCGATCAGGCGGACGCGCTGCTCCGGGGCGACCCAGATCGTGTCGCCGTCCACGACGCGGACCACGGCCACGGGCTCGTCGGCGGCAGGCTCGGCCCGCCCGCCCCCGCCGCAGCTCGCGGCGAGCAGGGCGAGCGTCAGAACGACGGCGCCCGCGAAGCGGAGGGGGAGCTTCGCCATCGAGCACCAGCGTACGTGGCCCCACCGACACGGACGCTGATACCCTGTGGCGCCGATGGACGATCTCCGCGTTCGCGTCCGCGAGCTCATGCCGCAGATCCGCGCCGACCTCGACCGCCTCGTGCGCATCCCCTCGGTCTCGGCCGAGGGCTTCGCCCCCGAGCCGGTCCGGGAGTCGGCGAAGGCGACTGCCGAGGTCCTCGAGGTCGCGGGGTTCGGGGACGTCCGGTTCCTCGAGGTGGACGGCGCCCACCCCGCCGTCACCGGACGCATCGAAGGGCCGCAGGGGAGCCCCACCGTGATGCTCTACGCCCACCACGACGTCCAGCCCGCCGGCGACCCCGCCGAGTGGACTTCGCCCCCGTTCGAGCCCACCGAGCGGGACGGGAGGCTGTTCGGGCGGGGGGCGGCCGACGACAAGGCCGGCGTCATGGCCCACGTCGCGGCCGTGCTGGCCCACGACGGGAAGCCTCCCGTGACCGTCACCGCCTTCATCGAGGGCGAG
>DASUTW010000014.1:0-3927 GCA_036374395.1 Actinomycetota bacterium | reverse complement strand
GTCCGTGGACGTAGGGGATGCCGCAGGGGCTGTAGGCGGCGTCCTCGTACTCGGTGAAGACCTGCAGATCGGCCTCGGGGTCCCCGGCCTTGATCGCCCCGGCCGCGCCGATGCCCGCGGCGCCGCCGCCCACGACCACATAGCGCTGAGCCATGTACGCCCCTCCTCAGGATTGCCCGTCGCGCGGGTTATTCACTATACTCAACGCGCCGTTCACCGATACCCGAACTCTACCCGGGGTTATCGCGAATCTTCAAGTGGAGGGGTCGTCATGGAGGAGGTCATCGCGGCGATCGGGCCGAAGGTCCGCCAGCTGCGCCGGCAGAAGAACCTCTCGCTCCAGCAGCTCGCCGAGCGGTCGGGGGTCTCGGCGGCGGCGATCCACAAGCTGGAGCGGAACGGGATGGTCCCCACGATCACGACGCTGATGAAGCTGGCCTCGGCCCTCAACCGCCCCGTGTCGTACTTCGTGGACGAGCAGGACCCCGACCACGCCGTCGTCGTGCGGTCGGGCGACCGGAAGACCGTCTACACCTCGAAGTCCGGGCTCGGCCTGGAGAGCGTCTCCGGGCCCTACGGCCGGTTCTTCATGGCGGGCGCCGTGGCCACGGTGGAGCCCAATGCCGACAGCGGTCCCAAGCCGATGGAGCATCCCGGCGAGGAGCTGGTGTACGTCCTGAGCGGCTCCCTGTGCTTCGAGATCGACGGGGAGGAGCACGTCCTGCGGCGCGGCGACGCGCTGCACTTCCGCACCGACCGTCCGCACCGCTGGTGGAACCCCGGGGCCCGCCCGGCGAAGGCCCTCTGGATGGCCCTCCGGTCGACGTGATGCGCTCGGTCGTCGTCGCGCTCGGAGGGAACGCCATCACCCGCGAGGGCGAGGCCGGGACCTACGAGGAGCAGGAGGCGAACGCCCGGCGCATGGCCCGAGCCGTCGCGCGGATGGTCGGGGCCGGCCACCGCGTCGTCGTGACGCACGGCAACGGCCCCCAGGTCGGCAGCCTCGCGATCCAGCAGGAGGAGGGGGCCTCCCTCGTGCCGGCCCAGCCGCTGTTCGCGCTCGGCGCGATGACGCAGGGCCAGATCGGCCACCTCCTGGGGCTGGCCCTCGCCCCGCTCGTGGAGGCGAAGGTGGCCCCGATCGTCACCCACGTGGTGGTGGACCCGCGCGACCCGGCGTTCGCGGACCCGACGAAGCCGATCGGGCCCTTCTTCGACGACACCACCGCCCGCGGGCTCGCTGCGGAGCGTGGATGGACCGTCCGCGAGGACGCCGGCCGCGGGTACCGGCGGGTGGTCCCCTCCCCCGCTCCGAAGGAGATCCTGGAGTCCGGCGTGATCCGGGCCCTGCTCCGCCAGGGGGCCGTCGTCATCGCCTCGGGGGGCGGAGGCATCCCCGTCGTGCGGAGGGGGAAGAGGCTGGTCGGGGTGGACGCCGTGATCGACAAGGATCTCTCCGCGGAGCGGCTCGGGACCGAGATCGGCGCCGACGACCTGCTGATGCTGACGGGCGTGGACCGCGTGGCGCTCGGGTTCGGCACGCAAGAGGAGCGCCCGATCCGGGAGATGAGGGCAGACGAAGCCGAGACCTACATGGCCGAGGGGCACTTCCCCGCCGGGAGCATGGGTCCGAAGATCGCTGCCGCCGTCCGGTTCGTGCGAGAGGGAGGCGAGGCGGCGATCATCACGTCGCCCAGGCGGGTCGGCGCGGCGCTCGCCGGCAACCACGGGACCCGGATCGTGCCCGCGAGGGAGGCGCCGCGGCGGGCGGCCGGGCAGTGAGCGCGACCGCCGTTCGCGTCCGCCCCGACACCTACGTCGACTCGGTCATCCTGATGTCGGGCGCCCGCGCCATGCGGGACCTGGACGGCGTGACCTGGGCCACGGCGGTGATGGGCACCGACGCCAATGTCGACGAGCTCCGGTCCCGAGGGTTCGACGACGGTGAGCTGGGCTCGGCCGGGGCCAACGACCTCGTGCTGGCCGTCGAGGCGGGGTCCGAGGAGGAGGCTCGGGAGGCGCTCGACGCGGGCATGCGGGCGCTGTCGGAGGCCGGGGGCGGGGACGCCGAGGGCCCGAAGGAGCGCGGCCCCCGCTCGCTGCAGCAGACGGTGGCGGACACGCCGGGCATCAACGTCGCGCTCATCTCGGTCCCGGGCGAGCACGCTCCGCTCGAGGCCCACAAGGCGCTGTCCGCCGGCCTCCACGTCCTGCTGTTCAGCGACAACGTCCCCCTCGACGACGAGGTCGAGCTGAAGGTCCGCGGGAGAGAGCTGCGGCGCTTCGTGATGGGGCCGGGCGCGGGGACGGCGATCCTCGGCGGCGTGGGACTGGGCTTCGCCAACGTGGTCCAGCGGGGACCGGTCGGCGTGGTGGCGGCGGCCGGGACGGGGGCCCAGGAGGTCAGCTCGCTGCTCGACCGCTGGGGGGTCGGCGTTCGCGACCTGATCGGCGTGGGGGGCCGTGACCTCTCCGAGCAGGTGGAAGGGGGGATGACCCGCATGGCGCTTGAGGCCTTCGAGGCCGACGACGACGTGGAGACGGTGCTGCTCGTCTCCAAGCCGCCGGCCCCCGACGTGGCGGCGGACCTCGTGCGGCGGCTGGGTGAGGGCAAGCCCGCGGTGGCCGTCCTGCTGGGGCTGACCGACGATCTCGACCCACCGGAGGGTGTCCGGCTGGCCCGCACCCTGGAGGAAGGGGTGCGGCTCACCCTAGAGATCCTGGGTCGCGACGGGCCCGAGCTCTCCCGGGGCCTGGAGGAGCGGGTCGGCGAGGCGATCCAAGGCCTGGACCGGGATCGGACCGCCGTGCGGGGCCTGTTCTCGGGGGGCACCCTCTGCTACGAGGCGATGATCGTGCTGAGCGAGCACCTCGAGGCGGAGGTCCGATCGAACACGCCGCTCAAGGAGGGCTGGGGGCTCCCCGCCCCCGACGGCGCGCACGTCTGCCTCGACCTGGGCGAGGAGGAGTACACGAAGGGCCGCCCGCACCCCATGCTCGACCCCGAGCCGCGGGCAGACCTGATCGTGGAGGCGGCGGGCGACCCGTCCGTCGCCGCGATCCTGGTGGACGTCGTGCTGGGGCACGGAGCCCACGACGACCCCGCGGCGGTCCTGGCCCCGGCCTGCGCCGCGGC
Organism: Actinomycetota bacterium; assembly: GCA_036374395.1. Classification (GTDB taxonomy): domain Bacteria; phylum Actinomycetota; class UBA4738; order UBA4738; family CALAEC01; genus DASUTW01. The sequence goes on along the minus strand of DASUTW010000014.1, from coordinate 791 downwards.
GACCGATCGAGGGGTGCCCGTGGTGGCGTACGTGCTGGGAACCGAGGGGGACCCCCAGGGCCTGGGGGCCCAGCAGAAGAAGATGGAGCAGGCCGGCTGCCTCCTGGGCCCCACCGGCGCTCGGTCGGCGCTGATGGCCGCTGCGATCGCCGGGAGGGACCCCTCGCTGGCCGGAGGGACGCCGTGAGCCCCCGGATCGCGATGCTCACCTACTCCTCGAAGCCCAGGGGAGGCGTGGTGCACGCGCTCCACCTGGCCGAGGCCCTCCACGCCCAGGGGGCCGACGTGCACCTGTTCGCCCTGGGAGACCCCAGGGAGGGCTTCTACCGGCTGGCGCGCGCGCCGCACACGCTGTTCCCCGCGCCCGCCGCGGACGGGTCGCTCGAGGAGCGGGTGTTCGCCGCCGTGGACGCGCTGCGGTCGGGCCTGGGGCGCGTGGCGGGGGGATTCGACGTCCTCCACGCCCAGGACTGCATCGCCGCCCGAGCCGTGCTGGACCTCCGCGAGAAGGAGCCGCTGGGGTCCCTGGTCCGGACGGTGCACCACATCGACGACTTCACCACGCCGGCGCTGATCGAGTGCCAGCAGCGCTCGGTGGTGGAGCCCGACCGCGTGCTGGTCGTCTCGGAGTACTGGCGGCGGGCGCTGGCCGAGGAGCACGGGATCGAGGCCGCCGTGGTGCCCAACGGCGTGGACCTCGCTCGCTTCGCCGCGCCGCTCGACCCCGAGGCGGTTCGCGACCTGCGGCGCCGCGTCGGCTCGGCGGACCGGTTCCTCTTCCTGACGGTGGG
>DASUTW010000013.1:0-5793 GCA_036374395.1 Actinomycetota bacterium | reverse complement strand
CAGCTCCGGGTCGGCGATCGCCTCCTCATACGGGATCCCGGTGCTCCCCAAGACCAGGATCGCCCGGGGAGCCTGGGCCCCGGAGGCCAGCCCGGGGAGCGCGACGGTCGCGAGCGCGAGGAGGGCCGCCGCCCTCCTCACGTGGAAAGCGCGGGAGCGAGCGTCCGCCGCTCGATCGCGGCGCCCAGCGACGCCAGGCGGACGTCGATCTCCTCGTAGCCCCGATCGACGTGATGGACGTCCGCGATCTCGGTCGAGCCGTCGGCGGCGAGGCCCGCCACGATCATCGCCGCGCCCGCCCGGAGGTCGAGGGCCCGCACCGGGGCGGCCGAGAGGCGCTCCACGCCGCGCACGACGGCGTGGTGGCCCTCGGTCCGGATGTCCGCGCCCATCCGGTTCAGCTCGTCCACGAACATGTACCGGCTCTCGAACACGTTCTCGGTGACGATGCTCGTCCCCTCGGCCCTCGCCAGGAGGGCCAGCATCGGCGGCTGGAGGTCGGTGGGGAACCCCGGGTACGGGAGGGTCACGAGGTCGGCCGCCCGGGGCCGGCGCTCCATCCGCACGCGGATCCCCTCGGGCCCGGCGTCGATCGCCGCCCCCGTCTCCTCGAGCTTGGCCAGCACGAGATCGAGATGGTCCGCGCGGGCGTCCCGGAGCAGGACGTCCCCCTGGGTGGCGCACGCCGCGATGGCGAACGTCCCCGCCTCGATCCGATCCGGGATGACCGTGTGCTCCGCCGGGTGGAAGGCGTTCACGCCCTCGATCTCGATCGTCGGCGTCCCCACGCCCTCGATCCGCGCCCCCATCGCCGTGAGGAACGCCGCGAGATCGGCGATCTCGGGCTCGCGCGCCGCGTTCTCCACGACGGTGGTCCCGCGCGCGGCCACCGCCGCCATGATGAGGTTCTCGGTCGCCCCCACGCTGGGGAAGTCGAGGGAGACGACGGCGCCGCGGAGGCCGTCTGTCCGGGCCTCGAGGTACCCGTGCTCCGCCTCGAAGGTGGCCCCCATCCGCTCGAGCCCGCGGACGTGGAGGTCGATGCCCCGCGTCCCGATGTTGCAGCCGCCCGGCATCGCCACGCGCGCCTTCCCCAGCCTCGCCAGCAGGGGCCCCAGCACGAGGATCGAAGCCCGCATCCGGCGGACGAGCTCGTAGGGGGTGTCGGTCCCGAGCGGGCCGGAGGTGTCCATCGCGATCGAGCGGTCCTTCCGCACGACCCGCACGCCGAGATGCTCGAGCACGTCGCGCATCGTGCGGACGTCGAGGATGTCGGGCACGTTGTGGACGGCCGTCATCCCCTCGGCCAGGAGAGAGGCGGCCATCAGCTTGAGGGCGGAGTTCTTCGCCCCGCTGATCCGGACGGCGCCCTGAAGGCGCCGCCCGCCGGTCACCACGAGCCGATCCACGCGAGTGATTCTACGCGGAGCCGACGGGCGAGCCGCTCCTCATTACGTCGATTTGACTACGGCATTCCCCCGTCGGTACGTTTCCTGGCAGACTCCAACCGCTCGGGACGTATCGCACGGAGGGAGGTGGTCACTTCGGACGAAGGGGCCCGCAGGCCCTGCACCACGTAGGAGCTCACTCATGCCCCAACCACGACGGAGGGATGCCTGATGAGACGCCTCTTGAGGATCCTCGTGCCGGCCACGTTCGCCGTAGCCATGGTCGGAGCGAGCCTCCCGGCGGGCGCGGTCCAGCCCCCGCATGAAGGCACGGACAACATCAAGCACATGGGGAACGTGCCGAGCTCGGGGTTCCGGGACTCCGACCTCGCCTTCAAGGGGAGGCTGGCGTTCGCCGGCAACTACGGCGGGTTCCGGGTGATCGACGTCTCGGAGCCCGACAACCCGCAGGTCATCACGAACTTCCCGTGCAACGGCGCACAGGGCGACGTGTCGGTCTACGGCGACCTGCTGTTCCAGTCCGTGGACGCGCCGCAGAGCCACGAGGGGTGCGACAGCACAACCGTCAACGCAGCCACGCCGGGGATGTTCGAGGGCGTTCGGGTCTTCGACATCAGCGACGTGGAGAACCCCGTGCACATCGACTCGATCCACACGGACTGCGGGTCGCACACCCACACGCTGGTCCCCGACCCCGACAGCAACCGGGTGGTCATCTACGTGTCGTCCTACCCGCTGGGCGGGGCGGCCCTAGGACCGAACTGCGTGCGGGCCGAGGACGGCGGGGGCCACAGCAAGATCTCGGTGATCGAGGTCCCGCTGGACGACCCCACCGCGAACACCGTCACCCCGTACCACCTGGACCCGGGGACGGAGTGGGCCACGTACCTGGGGGCGTTCACGCTGCGCGCCTGTCACGACATCAGCGTGTTCACGGGATCCGTCAACAGGGCCGCTGCGGCCTGTCTGTCGGAGGGTCAGATCTGGGACATCTCCGACCCGCTGAACCCGCAGTTCCTCTACCGGTACGACAACCCGAACATCCGGCCGGAGAACATCGACCTCTTCCACTCGGCGTCCTTCAGCTGGGACGGTGAGGTCGTGGCCTTCGGGGACGAGTCGGGTGGCGGCGGAGCGGCGCGCTGCGTCGACCCCGACGACAACCAGGGGCGTATCTGGTTCGTGAACCTCGCCTCGGGTGAGGAGCTGGCCAGCTACAAGATCCCTCGCTCGGAGGCGGGGACCTGCACGATGCACAACTTCAACTTCGTGCCCACGAAGAGGGGCCAGAAGGTGCTCGTGTCGTCCTCGTACACGGGAGGGACCACGGTGGTGGACGTGGACGCGCTCCTCGACGGGGCCAGCGAGGCCGACGCCGAGATCGGCTGGTTCAAGGGCGAGGGCGACAACTCGTGGTCGTCGTACTGGTACAACGGCCGAATCTACTCGCACGGCGTCCGGGGTCTGGACGTGCTCCTGCTCTCCGACAAGGCGCGAGCCAGCGCGCAGAAGCAGGCGTACTCGAACCCGCAGACCCAGGAGCAGTTGATCGGCGGTTAGCGCACCGACCGCACGACGCAGGACCCGAACGGGCCCCCTCGGGGGCCCGTTCCACGTCACGCGTCAGCCCCGGCCGTGCTCGGCCCGCATCATGGCCCTGGCCAGCTCGGCGCGGAGGCTGGCGTCCTCCTCGTCCTCGAGACGCCGCTTCAGCTCCTCGGCGCGCGCGGCGGCCGCGGTGGCATCGATCTCGGAGGCCAGCTCCGCGTGCTCGGCGAGCACGTCCACGCGGGTCTCGTCCTCGCTCGGGGTCACGTTGAGGAAGCCTCCGTCCACGAGGATCACGTCCTCGCGCCCTTCCTCCACGATGACGCGGACCGCATGGATCGCCAGCTCGACCAGCATCGGGGCGTGGTCCGGCAGGATCCCCACGTCCCCGGCCACGCCCTTGGCCACGACCATCCGGGCCGTGCCCGCGTAGACCTCGCGCTCGGGCGAGACCACGGCGACGCGGAGCGGCTTCGCCACCTACTCCTCCGCGCCCACCTTGGCCAGCTTCTCGCCCTGCTCGATCGCCTCCTCGATGTCCCCAACCATGTAGAAGGCCTGCTCGGGTAGGTGATCCAGCTCGCCCTCGGTGATCATCCTGAACCCGCGGATCGTGTCCTCTCTCGAGACGTACTTGCCCGGGATCCCCGTGAACTGCTCGGCGACGAAGAACGGCTGGGAGAGGTACCGCTGGATCTTCCGAGCCCTCGACACGACGACCTTGTCCTCTTCGGAGAGCTCGTCGATCCCCAGGATCGCGATGATGTCCTGGAGGTCCCTGTACCGCTGGAGGATCTCCTGGACCGTGCGCGCCACCTGGTAGTGCTCCTCGCCGATGTAGCGAGGGTCGAGGATCCGCGACGTCGAGTCGAGGGGGTCCACCGCCGGGTAGATCCCGAGCTCCGAGATCTGCCTCGAGAGCACCGTCGTCGCGTCGAGGTGAGCGAACGTGGTGTGCGGAGCCGGGTCGGTGATGTCGTCGGCCGGCACGTAGACAGCCTGGATCGACGTGATCGACCGCCCCCTCGTCGAGGTGATCCGCTCCTGCAGCTCGCCCATCTCGTCGGCCAGCGTGGGCTGGTACCCGACGGCGCTCGGCATGCGCCCGAGGAGCGTGGAGACCTCGGACCCCGCCTGCACGAACCGGAAGATGTTGTCGATGAACAGCAGCACGTCCTGCCGCTGGACGTCGCGGAAGTACTCGGCCATGGTCAGGGCGGCCAGGCCGACGCGCAGGCGCACGCCGGGGGGCTCGTCCATCTGCCCGAACACGAGCGCGGTCTTGTCGATGACCCCCGTCTTGGTCATCTCCAGGATCAGGTCGTTGCCCTCGCGGGTCCGCTCCCCCACCCCCGCGAAGATCGAGACGCCGCCGTGCTGCTCGGCGACCCGGTAGATCATCTCTTGGATGATGACCGTCTTGCCCACGCCCGCACCGCCGAACAAGCCGATCTTCCCGCCCTCCACGTATGGCTCCAGCAGGTCGATGACCTTGATGCCGGTCTCGAACATCTCGGTCCGCGGCTCGAGGTCTTCGAACTTGGGCGGGTCGCGATGGATCGGCCACCGCTCCTCGTACTCAACCGAATCGGTGTCGAGAGGCTCCCCGGTCACGTTGTAGACGTGCCCCAGCACCTTCGGCCCCACCGGGACGCTGATCGCAGAGCCGGTGTTCCGGACCTCGGTGCCGCGGGTGACGCCGTCGGTGGGCTTCATCGCGATCGCGCGCACCACCGACGCCCCGATGTGTTGGGCGACCTCGCAGACGATCATGTCGGTCTCGTCCCCGATCGTGCGGTCGAGCTCGAGCGCCGTGGTGATCTCCGGCAGCGCCTCGGGCGGGAACTCCACGTCCACGACCGGGCCGATCACCTGGATCACGCGCCCATCGGGCCTTCCGTTGCCGCTCTCAGCCATCGCTCATCCTCTCGCTTGCTTCAGGGCCTCGGCCCCTCCGACCACTTCCATCAGCTCGGTGGTGATCTCCGCTTGGCGGGCCTGGTTCGCGACCCGGGTGAGCTGGCGGATCAGCTCCTCGGCGTTGTCGGTGGCGGCCTTCATCGCGCGGCGCCGCGAGGCGAGCTCGGAGGCGGCCGACTCCATCATCGCGTGAAAGATCTTCGCCGTGACGTAGCGCGGCAGCAGCCCGTCGAGCAGCTGCTCCGGGGGCGGCTCGAAGATGTACTCGGCCGACGGCGCTCCTCCCTGGCCGGCGACCTCCTCCGGCGCGATGGGGAGGAAGCGCTTGTCGATCGGTCGAAGGGTGAACGCCGAGCGGAAGTCCGTGTAGACGGCGTGAACGGCGTCGACGCGATGCTGGGCGAAGGCACCGATCAGGGTCCGCGCGATGCGCTCGGCATCGGCGTAGGAGGGCACCTCGCTCACGCCGGTCCAGGTGTCCTCGACCTCGGCGCCCCGGAACCGGAAGTAGGACTGTCCCTTCCGCCCGGCGACGTAGAGGGTCGGGGCCACGCCCTCGCCCCGCAGTCGTCCGGCGAGCCGCTCGGCTCGGCGGAGCACGTTGGCGTTGTAGGCACCCGCGAGCCCCCGGTCGGAGGTCACCACGAAGACCGCGGCGCGCTCGGGGTTCGGCCGCTCCTCAAGGAGGGGGTGGTCCAGGGAGCCGGCGTTGCTCGCCACGTCCTCCATCGCCTGGGTCAGGAGGTCTGCGTACGGCCGCGCGGCGAGCACGCGGTGCTGCGCCCGGACGATGCGTGACGCGGCGATCAGCTCCATGGCGCGCGTGATCTTCTTCGTCGCCTGGACGCTGCGGATGCGCCCACGAAGGATCCGCTCCTGACCACCCGCCATTACGTCACGGGCTCCTCGTCCGCTG
>DASUTW010000012.1:0-4318 GCA_036374395.1 Actinomycetota bacterium | reverse complement strand
GTTCGGTATGCCGATCACGGTGTCGACGAACTCGCCTTCCATGAACGTCCTGCCCTCGACCTCGAAACCCAGCCCGACGAAGAACGCCGTCACCGTGTCGAGGTCCGCGACCGTGATGCCGACGTGGTCGAAGCGTCGAATTCGCGACACGGGGTGCCATCCTCCTGTGTTGGTCCGTCAGGTCAGACTCGCGTTGCCGCCGCTTGCCTACGGAAGTCCCACGTCCGTGACCCTACAGGGTTTGTGGCGGATGGCGGTTGTCCCTGAGGTCGGCAACCACTTGGCGAGGTCTGTACAAGCTTGGCGGCGTCACAGCCCTGATCATCGCCGTCCTGCTGGTGGGCGAGATCATCGTCTGCGCTGGCTTCCCGAGACCGCCCACCGCCCTCGAACACCTCGAGCTCTTCCGCGACAACTGGCTGGCTGAACTCCTGACCTTGGATGTACTGGGGATGATCTCCTATCTCCTCTTCATACCGACGATCCTCGCGGCAGCTTCCTCGCTTCTCACCTCAGCACAGCCACCAGCAGACTCAGCACGGCCATCACGAAGCCGACGATGAAGTAGGAGACCTCGATCCTGCTCGGCCGACCGGGCTGCTTCAGGAGCACGATCTCCCCCATGATCTGGCCGATCAGGACGACGCCCGCCACCAGCGAGGCCACGCCGCCGAACGTAAGGCTGACCGCGGTCGAGACAGCGGCGAGGCCGGCGGTACCGGCGACTACGACCACCAGGATCAGGCCAGGGATGAAGCAGATACGAAAGGGTGTTCCCCCTCAGCCGGTGGAGGGAGCACCTCCACCGATTCCGATCCGAAGCCAGTCCACGAGTCATTACCCCCTATTCGATCCACGTCACGGCAGGAGGACACGGATCCCGACCGGTCGATATCCGCACTCGCTAGCTCTTACATCTCGCACCTCGTCTCCCTACGTGCATCCTGCTTCACGGGGGCTCAGGCGCCCATTCCTTGAGCCAGCTGGCCTCGAGGAGGTCTTGCCGGACGAACGGGTCCTCGTCGACGAGCCGGCGCGCTGCGCGTTCATCCTCGGCCTCGAAGGTGATCAGCCCGCCACTCCGGTCTCCGAATGGTCCCCCGAGGTAGCCGGGGGGCCCCAGGTCGTGCCAGTAGGCGGCGTGGCCGGGAGCGGCGGCGCGGACCCGCTCGGGCTCGTCCTTCATCAAGTAGGTGTAGGCGAACCGAGGCATCGATCTGCTCCCTCCTTCCCCAGAGCTGGATTCTGGCGGAGGGTGGATCCGCACGAGCCGGGCGGGCTAGGGACGAGGGTCCCCCTGCAATAGGGCCCATCGACTCATGCTTCCAGCTCAGCGGGATGGGAAGCCTGGTGACTTGAATGGAAGGGGAGGGGGCGCCATGCCGAAGATCAAGGACGCCGCTTCGGAGTTCCTAGCCAAGCGGAAGATCGCGGTGACCGGGGTCTCCCGGGACCCGAAGGCGCACGGGAGCAACGTCGTGTACCAGCGGCTGCGGGACCGAGGCTACGTAGTCTTCGCCGTCAACCCGAATGCACAGGAGGTGGAGGGTGATCGGTGCTACCCGGATCTCGGGTCGATCCCGGGCGGGGTGGACGCCGTGGTGATCGGCACGAGGCCGGACCGGGCGGAGGCTACCGTGCGAGAGTGCGCGGAGCTAGGGATCAAGCACGTGTGGATGCACCGGTCCTTCGGGAAAGGGAGCGTCTCAGAGGGGGCGACCGAGTATGCCCGCGATGAGGGGATCGAGGTGATCGACGGAGGATGCCCCTGCATGTTCGAGCCCACCTCGGACCCCGGCCACAAGCTGATGCGCTTCGTCTTCACTCTCGCGGGCAACGTCCCCCGGGAGGTGTGAGAGATGCGCGCCCGAGAAGAGGTCCGGAGTCCACCGAAGTCCACGCCGTGGGTGAACCGGGCCATGAGTCGGTTGCTGCGGTCGCCCCTCTCCCGCCTGGTCGATCGGGGGATCGTCCTGCTGACGGTCTACGGACGCAACACCGGGCACCCGTACACCTTCCCCGTGCAGTACGTGCAACAGGGTGAGGTGCTGTGGGTCTACGTCGGGCACGGGGAGCAGAAGACCTGGTGGCGGAACCTCACCGATGATGGTCCCGTCGAGGTTCTGCTCCGAAAACGCCTCCGGACCGGGCGAGGGCTCGCCCTGGCCCATGACGCGGCACCTGAAGCGGTGGAGGAGGGCCTCCGCAGGTACGCCGATCGGTTCCCCGGCGCGGCCAGGCGTCTGCGGATCCCTACCGTAGACGATGAGACCATCGCCCGAGCGGCTGCCAGGACCGTCATCGTCCGGATCACGCTCGAGGAGTGATCGGTGGGGGCCGGAAGAACGATGGAGCGCCTGACCGCTCAGGACCTGATGATGGTACGGCCTGAGGACCTCGGCTGGCCGCAGGACATCGGAGCCCTGGCCATCCTGGAGGGCACCGACCTCCTCAACCCAGAAGGTCGGGCGGCATCGTGAAGACCGACATCACGATCCTATCGCCCCACCTCGACGACGGCGTGCTATCGCTCGGAGGCCTCATCGGTCGGGAGGCCGCCGCCGGGCGCAGCGTCGAGATAGTGACCTGCTACACGGCCGGTCCGCCACTGGAAAAGGTCACGCCGGAGCGTCGGGTGTTCGCCGACTACACCACCCGACGAGCGGAGGACGAGCGGGCCCTCGCGGTGCTGGGCGCTTCGCGGCACTGGCTGGACCTGCGCGAACGCGCCTTGCGCAGGCCGCCGTTGCGACGGCCGATGCACGCGTTCCGCACGCCGCCACGCATGGAGGACTTCGCGGAACTGCCAGCGATTGGGCTCGTGATCGCCGAGCTACTCAACCGCGGGGCGGACGTGTACGCACCGCTGGGGGTGGGCAACCATGTGGACCACGTCGAGGTCGCGCTCGCGGCGCTGGGAGAGATGCTCAAGCGCGGTGCTTTCGAACGGGTCCGGTTCTACGAGGACTCATACGCGCTGTCGGGCGCATGCCGGCGCAAGCACTTCGTCGCGCGTCGCCACACGTGGCGCCGGTTCAACGCGCCAGCGTGGGCCAGCCCCCGTGTCGGGGCGCTCCTGCTGGCGATCGCCCTCTCCGCGCGCGGCCCCCGGCTCGACGACTACATGACGGAGGCATCACGTCTGGAATGGAGTTGCGAGCCGGCGCCGATGTCCACCGCCGAGGAGGATCGCAAGCTCGCCGCGGTCGCCGAGTATCGCTCCCAGGTCAAGACCTTGGGGGGGATCCGCCGAGTACGTCCGTTCCTCCGCCGCGGCCACCGAGTGCTCGGCGGCGAGCCGATCTGGAGATGCCGTCCCGGAGGCATGCAGTGACCACGGTCAGTGCGCCCCGCCAGGCCAGTCCCCGCCGTGCTGCCGGGCTCTGGCGCATGGCCTCCTCGGGGATCGTCTTCGACGAAGGGACGGATGAGACGTGATCACCGTTCCTCCGAATGATGCGAGATCCCACTCCGTTCGGGAGCCGGTCCGCGGGCGGTTCGCGTACTTGAGCACCCGGGCCTCCTGACGCTGACGGGGTTCGATCAGATCGAGCGGTTCCGGCGACGTGAGCTGCCCTACGGACCTCTCTGGTACGTGACCGGGATCGATCTCGTGGAGTTCGGGATAGGAACGGCGACCTTCCGGCTGCCGGCGAGCGGGTGGCTCCACAGCCCGGCGGGCCTGATCACCGGCGGGGCAATGGCCTTCGTCGCAGACGGGGCCTTGGGGACCGCCATCCTGTCGACCCTCCCGCCGCAGAGGATCCTCGCCACCTCGGACCTCGCCCTGAACTTCCTCCGGCCCCCCGCCGACGGTTCTACCGCGACCATCGCCCGCGGCCGGGTGATCCAGGTGGGCCGTTCACAGGCGCTCTCCGAGGCCGCCGTGGAGGACGACACGGGGCGTTTCTTGGCCCACGCTACCTCCCGGTGCGTGATCAGCGAGGTACCGGGACCCTTGCCGAAGCTCGCGAGGGAGCCGTTGCCTGGCCGGACTACCCTGGCCTCCACCCTTTCGGGCGTCCCCCGGAGGGTGAGGTGATCCCCCAGGACGTGTGGGACCGCACGGGCGGGATCGACATGGAGCGGGCCTGGCTGCGGGGAGAGCTTCCCCGTACCCCACTCTCCAACCTGCTGGGGACGGAGGTACGCCGGGTCGAGGACGGGACTCTCACCCTGGCGATGCCGGCCACCCCGTGGTTCGCCAACACTGGAGGGACGTTCTACGGCGGCTCCGTGGGCGCTGTTCGCCGACTACACTATCCACGGAGCCATCCACTCCTCCGCCCCGGCCGGAACCTCCTGGGCCACGCCCGAC
>DASUTW010000011.1:0-3778 GCA_036374395.1 Actinomycetota bacterium | reverse complement strand
AAGCGAGCCGAGGTCCCCGGAGTCCTCGTTAAAGAGCCGGGACCAAGATAAGCGCCGATTCTGAACTCGCGCTTGCTGCCTAAATAGCAGCCGTCCGCCGCGGAGCGTCTGCGGCCGCGGGCCGGGCGTCGTAAGCAGACTCACCTCCAGGGTTGCGCCTCGCGGCCCCGGAGGGACATCGCAGCGAGGCTGGTCCGGCGGTCCTCTGCCTGTGGGAGCCGCCGGATGAGACACACCGCAGGCTGCGCTCGGAGAAGCCCCGGTCGGTCACTCGGGGACGCGGGTTCGATTCCCGCCACCTCCACTTTCAGAGGCTTATTCGAACTCGGGCGCGAAGAGCGGCTCGAATACTTCGAAGAACTCCGCCGGTCACGGTGTTCGACGCGGGTCATCGCCCTTCGTCCGGTAGTCACCGAGGACGTCCGCGATCGGGTCGGTCACCGATCTCTCTCTCAATGCTGGGGATCGCAGGGCCGACGTGAGCGGGGTCCCGTTTGATCTCTCGGGATGTCGAGGAGAACGGCACGCGGGTCACCGCCGCTACGGCGGGTTGAGGGCCCCCCACCGCACCGAGTCCAGCGTGAGGATGATCAACCCCGCGCGCTGGGGCCGGAATCCCGCCGGGAAGTCGACCTCCACGGTGACCGTCTCCCCCGGGGGGATCGGCTCGGCGCCCCCGACGATCGCCTCGCGCTCCCTGCCGTCGACGGCTCCGAGCCACACGATCCCCGGAGCGCCCAGCGGCCGGTCCGTGCCGTTGCGGACCTCGAGCTCTCCCGACGTCCCCTGGAGGTCGAGCGAGGCGGCCAGACCCGAGAGCGAGAACGTGTAGCGGCCGGGCGCGGCCGCGACCGTCGGGGAGGGCGAGGGTGACCCGGGCTCCGCTGGGGCCTCGCACGAGACGAGCAGCGCGGCCCCGACCGCCGCCGCGGCGACCCACCTCCCAACCCGCCGCGCGCTATCCATCGCGGAGGCAGGGGAGTTCGTCGAGCATGGCCGACGGGAGGACGGCGGCGAACACGCGGTCTCGGGCCTCCGACGGAGCGTAGGCGATCCCCTCCGCGGCGACCCGAGCCTTCGTCAGCGAGAGGACGAAGGCCGAGACCTCCTCGAGGGTGTGCCCGTTGTCGCGGAGCTCGGCAGTGTCGATGAACAGCTGGGTTGGGAGCGTCTTGTCCACGAGGCGCCGGTCGTCCCCGTCGCGGTCGAACCTATCGAGGACGGCGCCCCCCACCTTCACCGGAGAGATCATGAAGTGGCCCGTCACGGCCGGGTCGGGCGTGTGTCCGTGGTCCGCCGTCAGCACCATCACCCATCGTCCGCGCCCTACGGTCTCGTCGAGAAGGCGGATGAGCCGAGGGAGGTCGGCGTCCTGGGCCAGCAGCGAATCCCGCATCTCGACGCCGTTCATTGAGAATCGGTGGCCGATCTCGTCCAGCAGCTTGTAGTTGAGGAACAGAAGATCGGTCACCTCGTCGACCCCGAACCCCTCGCGCTCGATCACCTCGCGGACGGCGCGTGTCTGGAACGGCACCCGAGCCGGCGAGTACGCGCCCTCGTCCAGCTCCTCCATCGTGTGACCGTGCCACCGACCGTCGCTCCGCCCGTCGGAGCGGTCGACCTCGGGGAGGTAGTCCGAGAGCGGCGGGAGATCGTTCAGGTACTCGAGGTGGCGATACCACGGCGCGGTGGTCGGGTCGAGCTGCCAGCGGTGGGCCTCGGCCCCGAGCGTCTCGGCGCTCTGATCCACGCGGAGGGCAGCCACGTCGCGGTCGCCGCCTCCCCACATCGCCCCATGGCTCATCATCCCGAGGTGGACCGGGCCGCTCCCGATCGTGCCCACCAGCGGGCGGTTGCGTCTCGCCCGATCGTAGAGGTCGGCGAGCGTCGGCCGGAGCAGGAGGTTCGGGCCCGGCTTCCACGGCGTGACCAGCGGGCCGCCGCCGACCCGCATTCGGTGAGCCGTGATCCCGTGGGTCCGGGGGAACACCCCGGTCCCGATGGTGGCGTGGATCTGCGCCGTGCTCGGCGGCGAGGAGCCGATGTTCGCGCGTCCGAACCAGGCTCCCTGGGGGATGAGGCCTCGCAGGTTGGGCCAAGCGTCGGGCCACTCGCGGAGGACGTTCCCGCCGGCCGCGTCCCAGACCAGCGTGACGATAAGCCGGGGTGGCTCCGACCGCTCGGCTCGGGGAACGAGGATCTCCTCGAGGGCCGCTCCCTCCGCGTCGGGCAGGTGGAAGCCGAGGAGCTCCGCCTGCGTGGGCGCGACGTCGGCCAGCGACACGGGCCGGTCGGATGCCCCCCTCGATCGGATGAACCCGGGCCCGTACCAGAGCATCGGGACCTCGGTGACGAAGTCCCAGGGGCCTGAATGTGGGAGCCCTCCGTGCCCGATGAAGGCGGGCGCCTGGGGGAGGAGCTGGATCTCGGATGCCCGATCCTCGCGGTGACCGCGGAGCGTTCGGGCGAGCAGCCTCGTGGGGACGGAGCAGGCGGCCCGGATCAAGGCGTCCTGATCCGGGGAGGGTTGGGACCGGCCGAGGTCCGCGGCAGGGACGACCCCCGCGATCGCGGCCGCGAGGGCGACGACGAGACGTCGGAGGCGCACGGGGCAGTATAGGCAGAAGGTCCCGCGTTCCCTGTAGAGCTCGTCTAGCCGTTGTCCGGGCCGCTCACGTTGAAGAGGGGTGGGCCCCGACCGATGCACACCACGACGAGCGCCTGCTCATCGTCCCCCGAGGTTCGACTCCCGAGGCTCTCCCTGGCGTTGCGGTGGCGTCCCTGGATATGCTTGTTTCGTCTCGAACGGGAGGTGGGAGATGATGGGGCGCACGGTCGCGATCGTGCTGCTGCTGGTGGCGGCCGCGTGTGGGGGCTCCGATGCGGGCCAAGCTCTCGTCGGCACGTGGGTGGGAACAGGGGACGTCCCCGAGGAGGTCACGATGATCCTGATGGAGGACGGGTCCTTCACCTGGTCCATCATGGACATCAGCGGCACATGGGAGGCGGACGACACCTCACTGACCCTGGCCTTCCCCGAGGACAGCCCGTTCTGTGCGGGAGGCGAGCTCCTGTGGGAGTACCAGTTGGACGGTGACACGCTGACCTCGGACGTGGTCGGAGGGGACTGCCCCGAGCCGGTCGACGTGGGGCCGCCGTCCCCGGATTGGCGATTCGAGCGCCGAGGCCCTGCATAGCTCGCGCCCGCCGTGACAGCGCCGGGCTCGGTCACTTGGGTTCGATTCGCGCCACCCCCACACGTTGAGAGGGCGGGCCCCTGGGGGGCCCGCCCTCTCTGACTCCGTGCTCAGGTTGCCTTCAGCCGCCCGTCAGCCTCTCCCGGGTCGAGAGGTAGATGTCGGACATCCCCTCAGGCCCCGGCGCCCGCCCGAACAACAGCTCTCGGGCATCCCACGACAGTGAGGGCCGCGTCTCGGCCGCGCCGCTGTTCACGTTGCCGCCCAGGTTGACCGGCGTCGCCCAGGGATCCGCGTCGCTCTCCCGGGTCGAGACCCAGATGTCCTGGGCTCCGAACCCGCCCGCGCGGTTCGAGGAGAAGACGACCTCTCGCCCATCCTTGCGCACGTTGGGCTGGATGTCGTTCGCCGTCGCCTCGTTCAGCTCCGCCACAGCAGCAGCCGGCCCGAAGGCCCCGTCCCCGATCCTCGTGCTGACGAAGATGTCGCCGAGCACCACCGCCGAGCTCCGCGAGAAGTACAGCTGCGCCCCTCCATCGATCTCCACGTAGGAGGGACCCTGCTCGTCCAGGGCGCTGTTG
>DASUTW010000010.1:0-4534 GCA_036374395.1 Actinomycetota bacterium | reverse complement strand
CGCGTGCCGAAGATCGGGTGGACCCGCCACCCGAAGCCCGAGGTGATCGAGCCGGGCGCCGGCCAGAACAGCTGGGCGTTCGGGTTGCCGGAGCCCGACGATCCGCCGCCCTGGATCAGGCCGGCGATCCTGGCCGACTCGGCCTCGAGCTCCTTGACCGCCTTGACGTGCTGAGCTCGGTTCTCCTCGACCCCCTCCAGCAGCCGCTCCCGCTCGGCGATCGCCGCGTCCACCTCGGCGCGGAGGGCCTCCTGCTCCGCCTTCAGCTGCGCGATCCGCTCGACCTCCTGCCGGATCGCGTCACGATGCTCCGAGAGGACCGACTCCTGGTCCGCGACGTGGTCCCGCCGCTCGGCCACCTGCACCCGCGTGGCCTGGATCGAGCTGAGCAGGTAGGAGTCGCTGTCCATGACGCTGCGCACGTACTCGAGGCGGTCGGTCAGGGACCGGAGGTCCTCGGCCCCCAGGATCACCTCCACCAGGCCCCCGGCGCCCATCATGTAGGCGGCCGCCGCGCGGGAGGAGAGCGTGTCGCGCTGGGCCGTCAGCCGGTCCCGGGCGCCCTCCAGGCGGTTGGTCCAGCGGCGGAGCGAGGCCCGGGCCAGATCGAGCGAGGCCTGGGCCTCCTGGAGGCGCTCCTCGGCCAGAGCCAGGTCGCCCTGGAGGGCCTCGATCTTCGCGGTGAGGTCACCCCGACGTCGGTCGGCATCCGAGATCTCGTCGAGGAGGCCCTCGCGCTCCTCGTTCGTCCGTTGGAGCAGCTCCCGCTGGCGCTCCAGCTCGTCCTGGATGCGGTCGAGCTGCTGCTCGGGGCCCGCCTCCGCCGCCGGCAGAGGAAGGGCCACGGCCAGAGCGCACACCACGAGGAAGAGTCGCTTCATCAGATCGGATCCGGTTCAGAGGGGACGATGATGATACCGGATGGCCGCGAGCCGGCCAAGGACCCTCAGACCTCGAGGAAGCGGCGCATCGCGAACAGGCTCGCCACGGTGGCGATCAGCACGCCCGCGACCAGCAGGATGGGGACGGTGAAGAGGATGTGGCTCGTCCCGAACCACGGGATGAACCCGAAGAGCGACTGGCTCCGCAGCGGATCGATGAAGAGCACCTTCATCACGAAGAGCCCCAGGATGGCGAAGCCCGCGCCCAGGAGGCCCTGCACCATCCCCTCGATCAGGAAAGGGATCCGGATGAACCAGTTCGTCGCCCCGACGAGCTTCATGATCGCGATCTCCTTGCGGCGAGCGAAGACGGCCATCCGCACGGTGTTGCCGATCAATCCCCCGGCCGCGATCAGCATGATCGCCGCCACGGCCTGCGCGCCGGTCCGCAGGATCCCCGTCACCGCCAGCAGCTTGTTCAGCACGCGGCGCTCGTCCTGGATCGTGTCGATGGCGGGCTCCCCCGCCAGCCGGGCCGAGATGACGGCGAACTTCTCCGGGTCGTGCAGCTTCACCCGGAACGAGGCCGGGAGCGACTCGGCGCTGACGTTCTCCACGAGGGCCGGCGAGTCCTTGAAGAGGTCCACGAACCGGTCGTAGGCCTGCTCCTTCGACTCGTAGAAGACCTGCTGCACCTCGGGCATGCCGGTGATCTTCCGGCTGAGGGTCTCGATCTCGCCCTGGGAAGCCTCGTCCCGAAGGAAGACCGAGACCTCCACCTTCTGGGCCCAGTCGCCGGCCATCAGGTCGACCTGCTTTTGGACCAGCAGCGACCCGCCCAGCAGGAAGAGCGAGATGAAGACGGTGGAGATCGCGGCGAAGGTGACGAGGCCGTTGCGGCGGAGCGCGGCGGCCGTCTCGCGGAAGAAGTAGCCGAATCTACGTCCCATAGCCGTAGACACCCCGCGCCTGGTCACGGACGACGCTGCCGTCCTCGAGCTCGATCACGCGGCGGCGCATCGCGTCCACGATCGCGTTGTCGTGGGTGGCCATGATCACCGTGGTGCCGGTGCGGTTGATGCGGTCCAGCAGCTTCATGATCTCGACCGAGGTGGAGGGGTCGAGGTTCCCCGTGGGCTCGTCCGCCAGCAGGATCAGGGGGCGGTTGACGAACGCCCGGGCGATCGAGACGCGCTGCTGCTCGCCGCCCGAGAGCTCGTCGGGGTAGTTCTCGAGCTTCCCCCCGAGGCCCACGAGCGTGAGGATCTCGGGGACCCGCTTCTGGATCACGTGCTTGGGCTTCCCGATCACCTCCAGGGCGAAGGC
The DNA here is from genome assembly GCA_036374395.1 of Actinomycetota bacterium. Classification (GTDB taxonomy): domain Bacteria; phylum Actinomycetota; class UBA4738; order UBA4738; family CALAEC01; genus DASUTW01. Next base: position 2,327 of record DASUTW010000010.1, on the reverse strand, counting down.
TACGTTCTCGAAGACGGTCTTGTCGGGCAGCAGCTTGAAGTCCTGGAAGATCGTGCCGATGTTGCGCCGAAGGTACGGCACCTTCCACGAGGAGAGGGTGTTGATGTTCTTCCCCGCGACGTAGATCGCTCCGCGCGTGGGCTCCTCCTCCTTCAGCAGGAGGCGGATGAAGGTGGACTTCCCCGACCCCGAGGGACCGACGATGAAGACGAACTCGCCCTTCTCGACCTCCACGGAGACGTCCTCGAGGGCGGTGACAGTGTCCTTGTACGTCTTGGTGACGCTCTCGGTCTTGATCATGGATGGCCCCTCCGGGCCGCTCGACAACGTATCAGACCCCACGAGGGAACCCAAACACCCTCCCCGGGCCGCGAACAGGGTACCGGAGGGTCAGCCCAGCGTCTTGAGGAGGTCCCGCGTGCTCTCGGCGATCCGGGGCCCGGACAGCCCGTACTTCTCGTAGAGCTCATCGGGCGAGCCCGACTCGCCGAACGTCCGGTGACCGATGATGCGGAGCGGCGCTCGTCCGTCGCGGGTGGCCAGCGTCTCGGCCACCGCCCCCCCAAGCCCGCCCACGGCGCTGCCGTCCTCGACGGTGAGGAGTGCGTCGCACTCGGAGGCGGCCTGGAGCACGGCCTCTTCGTCCAGGGGCTTGATCGTGTGCACGTTGAGGACGCGGGCCGAGATCCCGTCCTCGGACAGGAGGTCGGCGGCCCGGAGAGCCTCGGCCACCGTCGCGCCGCTGGCGATCAGCGCGACGTCGTCGCCGTCCCGCAGCCGCTCGATCCGCCCGGGCTCGAACCGGTAGCCCTCCCCGTGGACGTCGTCCACGCCCTGTCGGGTCAGCCGGAGGAAGGCCGGGCCCTCGTGCTCGACGAGGTACTCGACGGCGGCGTGGGTCTCCGCCGCGTCGGCCGGCTGGATGATCGTCATGTTCGGGAGGGTCCGCATCAGCGCGACGTCCTCGAAGGCCATCTGCGAGTAGCCGTCCTCACCCACGCCGACCCCGACGTGGGTGCCCACGATCCGCACGTTCGCCTCCTGGAAAGCCACGGACACCCGCACGGTCTCGAACCGGCCGGCCACGAACGTCGAGAACGACGCCGCCCACGGGATCTTCCCCGAGAGCGCCAGCCCAGAGGCGACCCCGATCATGTTCCGCTCGGCGATGCCGCACTCGATGAACCGATCGGGGTAGGCCTCTTCGAAGGAATCGGTGCGGGTGGAGTCCTTGAGGTCCCCGGTCAGCACGACGATGCGAGGGTCCTCGCCCACGCGGACGATCGCCTCGCCGAACGCGTCCCTGGTGGCCGCCCCCATCAGGATCCCTCCCCCCTCAGCTCGGCGATCGCCCGCTCGGCCTCCTCGGGGCTCGGGGCCTTCCCGTGCCAGGCGGTCTCGAGCTCCATCCAGGAGACGCCCTTGCCCTTGACGGTGTGCGAGACGATGATCGTCGGCTTCCCCGTCACCATCTCGGCCTCGTCCAGCGCGTCGAGGACCTGGACCATGTCGTGCCCGTCGATCTCGCGGACGTGCCAGTTGAACGCGGTCCACTTGGCCACGATCGGCTCGATCGGCATCGTCTCGGCCACCTTCCCCGTCTGCTGGACCTGGTTGTGGTCGAGGATCGCGGTGAGGGTGTCGATCCCGTGACGCGGGGCGAACATCGCCGCCTCCCACATCTGGCCGGCCTGGATCTCGCCGTCGCCCATCATGCAGTACACGCGCCAGTCGGCGCCGTCGAGCTTCGCGGCCAGCGCCATCCCGGCGGCGACGGAGAGCCCCTGGCCCAGCGACCCCGTGGAGGCCTCGATCCCCGGGAGGAGCCGGCGGTCGGGGTGGCCCTGGAGGCGCGTGCCGAGCTTGCGGAGCGTCATCAGCTCCTTCTCGTCGAAGAACCCCAGCTTGGCCATGGCCGCGTAGACGATCGGGATGCAGTGCCCCTTCGAAAGCACGAAGCGGTCGCGGTCGGGCCACTCGGGCTCCTCGGGGCGGAGGCGGAGCTTGTGGAAGAACAGGGCGGCCACCATCTCGGCGGCGGAGAGGGTCCCGCCCGGGTGGCCGGAGCCGGCCTCGGCCAGCATCTCGATGTCGGTGATCCGGAGGTCCCTGGCGGCCTCCTCCAGGCGGGCGATCAGGTCCTCGCGGGTGTCGGCTTCCATGGCGGCTCCTGCGTCGGGGGAGGATTCATCGGTAGTCTATCAACGCTGCATCGAGCCTCGATGACCGACCGAACCGACGCCGCGACCGACCACGGGACCGACGAGGGGACCGAGCGACTCAGGGTCCCCTGGTCGCGCTCGGACCGGCGCCTCCCCCGCCTGGTC
>DASUTW010000009.1:0-27947 GCA_036374395.1 Actinomycetota bacterium | reverse complement strand
CACGTGATCCTCCAGGATCACCTGCGCGGTCGCCTCGAGCGCCTTTCGCGCCGAGGCCACCTGGTCAAGGACGTCGATGCAGTAGCGGTCTTCCTCGTACATCCGGCGGATCCCTGCGATCTGGCCCTGGATGCGGCCGAGGCGGTCGAGGACCTGTTTCTCCCTCCGTCGCTCGGGGTGGTCCACGCGGCGAGCTCCAGTCACGGCCTCCATGTCAGCTCCTTTCGGATCCCCAGGGTCTCGTCGGTGCGGGCGATGGACTTCGCGGCCTCCGTCTCGATCCCGGTCACCGCCCGGATCGCGTCGACGTTCTCGGGGGTGACGATCGCCTCGTTGTGCACCACGTAGGTGAGGAAGATCTCCCGGCCGGAGACGGCCAGCGAGTCCTCCCACAGCGCGACCTCCCACAGGTCGGCCCGGGGCCGGCCCAGGTCCCGCACGATCTCGATCACCGAGTTCGGGGCCTCGACGCCATCCGCATGGCGGACGAAGGCGATGCGGGGGGCCTCGCGGAAAGCGTCCAGGACCTCCGCCCGATCCACCTCCCGGGGTGCCTCGACCCACGTGAAGTGGACGTGGGCCAGGTTGAACGGGCCCGCGGCGGCCATGGTCACCACGTCGAGGTCGGGGATGACGGTCTTGGCGTCGGGGCCCTGGTGGGACGGCACGCCCGCTTCCGGCAGCAGGGTGTTGATCAGCCCTCCCGCGTGCGACTCCCAGGGGTCCGTGCCCCGGCGGATCAGCACCGCGCGGGCCCGCTCGACCAGATCGCGGGCGCGGAGTGCCGAGAGGACCCGGGTGATCCCCGTCGTGTTGCAGGAGACGACACGCGCAAGGTCCCCATCGAGGGCCTCCTCGTAATTGGCCTGCGCCACGAAGGAGACGCCCGTGAGCTCGTGCTTCTCCCCGCCCTGGAAGATCGCCTTCACGCCGGCCCGCTCGTAGGCGGCCTTGTTCGCCGCCCCGATCTTCTTCGGGGTCGCATCGACCACCACGTCCACCTCGCGAAGCAAGTCCTCCAGGGTGCCGGCGGGATCGAATCCGGCGGTTCCCAGCTCGCGGGCGGCGTCCGCGGTCGATCCATAGACCGGGTAGCCGCGCTCGACCGCACGGCGCACGCGGTAGTCGGTGACCACGTCGGCCACCCCGGCCAGCTCCATGTCGGGCTGGAGCGTCACCGCGTCCGCGACCCGCTTGCCGATCACGCCGTAGCCGTTGACTCCCACCTTCACCGGAGTCATCTCCATCCCTCCCCGGACTGGTCTCCTGCGACCGCAGTCGACTCCGCCCTCTCGATCGTCACCGCCTTCGCGCCGTGCTCACCACCGCAGCAATCGGAGTCCCCCGGGTGCCCGCACTCGTGGTCGGCGCCGTGCAGCTCCGCGGCGTCCCCGCACTGACATCCCTCGCGCCCACAGCTCATCGCAGCCTCCTTCTCAACCCGCGTTCATCCGACCCACGCCCGGCTCAACCCTGATGCCCATGGGCTGCCTCCACCGTCGATCCCGTGAACCGCTCGGGGTCCGCGACGAACGCGTCGCGGCATCCCGTCGAGCAGAAGAAGTACATGTGCCCCTCGTGCTCTTCGGAGGCCGCGGCCCCGGCCGGGTCGATCTCCATCCCGCACACGGGGTCGGTCACCGTCTGCGGCTCCGGCGCGGCCTCTTCGGGCTCGGCCACCTCGACGAGTGGCTCGATCTCCGGTGCCCGTCCGATCTCCGGCAGCGGGCGGACGCGGAAGCGCCGCAGCCGGTTCGCGTTCGCGACCACTGACAGCGAGGAGAGCGCCATCGCCCCGGCCGCGATCATCGGGTCGAGCAGCACGCCGGCCACCGCGTAGAGGGCGCCGGCCGCGATCGGGATGCCCGCGGTGTTGTAGCCGAAGGCGAACACGAGGTTCTGGCGGATGTTGCGCATCGTGGCCCGGCTGAGGGTGATCGCCGTGACCGCGCCCTTGAGCTCCCCCGAGATCAGCGTGACGTCGGCCGCCTCGATCGCCACGTCGGTCCCGGTCCCGATCGCGATCCCCACGTCGGCCTGGGCGAGGGCGGGAGCGTCGTTGATCCCGTCCCCCACCATCGCCACGAGCTTCCCCTCGTCCTGGAGGCGGCGGACCTCCACCGCCTTGTCCTCGGGGAGCACCTCCGCGAGCACCCGCTCGATCCCCACCTCACGCGCCACCGCGGCCGCCGTTCGGCGGTTGTCTCCCGTCATCATCACGGTCTCGACGCCCAGACGCCGGAGGGCCGCGATCGCCCGGGGGGAATCCTCCTTGACCGTGTCGGCCACCGCCACCACGCCCGCGGGGGCGCCGTCGACGGCGGCGAACATCGCGGTCTTCCCCTCCTCCGCCAGTCGGGCGGCCAGCTCATCGAGCGAGGAGGCAGGGATCCCGGCCTCGGCGAGGAGCGCGGCCTTCCCGACCAGAACCTCCCGGCCGTCGACCGTGGCCCGGATCCCCTTCCCGGTCACCGAGTCGAATCCCGAGGGCTCGGGCAGGTCGAGGCCGCGCTCGGCAGCGCCGCTGACGATCGCCTCCCCGAGGGGATGCTCCGATGAGCGCTCCGCCGAGGCCACCAGCCGCAGCAGCTCCTCCTCTGTGAAGCCGTCCGCGGGCACGACGTCGGTGAGCGCCGGCTCCCCCTTCGTGATCGTTCCCGTCTTGTCGAGGATCACGGCGTCGAGCCTGTGCGCGGTCTCGAGGGCGGTCGCCGAGCGGATCAGGATCCCCTGCTCGGCTCCCTTGCCGGTCCCCACCATGATCGAGAGCGGGGTGGCCAGCCCCAGCGCGCACGGGCAGGCGATGATGAGGACGGCCACGGCCGCGGTGAGCCCGAAGATGAGCGCCGGGTCGGGGCCGAAAGCGAACCAGAGCACGAACGTCCCGATCGCGATGAAGACCACCACCGGGACGAAGTAGGAGGCGACCAGGTCCGCGATCCGCTGGATCGGCGCCTTGGAGGCCTGCGCCTCCTCCACCAGTCGCACGATCTGGGCGAGCATCGTGTCGCGCCCGACCTTCGTGGCCCGGAAGCGGAAGGCGCCCGTCTGGTTGACGGTGGCGCCGATCACGACGTCGCCCGGGCCCTTGTCGACCGGGACCGACTCCCCCGTGACCATGGACTCGTCGAGCGTGGACCGCCCGTCCACGATCTCCCCATCCACGGGAACCTTCTCCCCGGGGCGGACCAGAACCACGTCCCCGGGTGCGACCTCCTCGACCGGGACCTCCAGCTCGGTTCCGCCGCGGATAACGCGGGCCGTCTTGGCCTGGAGGCCGATCAGCTTGCGGATCGCCTCCCCCGTCCCGGCCTTGGCTCTGGCCTCGAAGAGGCGCCCCAGCAGGATCAGGGTGATGATGACGCCGACGGCCTCGTAGTAGACCTCCCGGACATCCTCGGGCAGTGCACCGGGCGCGATCGTGACGACGAGGGAGTAGAGGAAGGCGGCCGTGGTCCCGATCGTGATGAGCGTGTTCATGTCGGCGGTGCGATGCCGGAGCGTGAGCCACCCGGTCACGTGGATCGGCCAGCCCGTGTAGAGCATCACTGGGGTGATCAGCGCGAGCTGCGTCCAGCGGTTGAGTAAGAGCTCGGGTACCCAGGCGGCGTCGAAGAACTCCGTGGCCATCACGGCCACTAGCACGGGGGTGGTGAGGATGGCCCCCAGCACCACCCGGCGCGAGAGGTCCCGGATCTCCGCCCGGCGGGCCTCAGCCTCGGCGTCCTCGGTCTCCTGAGAGCCCGGTTCGGGACGCGCCTCGATCCGGTACCCGGCGGAGCGTACGGCCTTCTCCAGATCGTCCGCGGAGACCTGGTCCGGGTCGTAGTCGACCGTGACCCGCTCGGCGCCGAAGTTCGCCTCCACCCGGTCGACGCCGGGGAGCGGGTCGAGGACGCTCTCGATCGTGCGGACGCATGTCGGACAGGTCACCCCCTCGCCCCGGATCGCGAACTCCACCCGCATGGTCTCACCGACCTGCATCGTCGGACCCACCCCCACGGCTCGGGTGACCTCGTGGGAGTGCCCCTCCGCGGGACCCGCCTCCTCGCCCGCCGGGCGCTCCCCGTCCGGCTCCACCACGAGGGTGCCGTGGACCATGTTCATCCCGCAGGCGAACCCGAACTCCCCGGCCCGGTCGGGGGTGAACTGCACCGTGGTCCGTGAGAACGCCGGGAGCGACTTGCTCACCGAGAAGTCGGGGAAGACTACCCTTGAGGTGCACTCCCCGCCCTCCTGGCGGTCGAAGACCAGGCGCAGCGGCACGCCGCGTCGGACCCTGATGAGGTTCGGCGAGTAGCCGCCCTTGACGGCGATCTCCACCTCCTGGACCCCTCCGCGCTCTTCGGCCCGCCGGGCCTCCTGGGGACCGAAGAAGTACCAGGCGAGGCCCCCGATCAGACCCAGCCCGCCGATCGCCACCAGGATCTCCGCCATCGCCACCCCGTCCCCTCTCAGTCCGGTTCTGTTCCGTGCCTTACCCCAGCACCCTAGATGCTGTACCCCTCGCGTTCGCGAGGAGAAGGTCCCTCCATATCTGGGACCTTCGACCCATGCCTATACCCCCCAGGGGTAGAAGACTAGGGCCCGACCGGCTGAAGGAGGGTGCAGCCATGTGGCACGGGTGGAGCGGATGGGCTGACTGGATCTGGATGACCGTCGGCATGATCGCGTTCTGGGGTCTCCTGATCGCGGTGATCGTCTTGGCGGTGCGCCGGGGGAGGACGCCGGAACGAACGGGCCCTCGCCCGGCCTCCGCGCGGGAGATCCTCGAGGAGCGCTTCGCCCGCGGGGAGATCGACCGCGAGGAGTTCGAGAAGAGTCGGGCCGTCCTCGAGGCGGCCAGACCCTCGAAGGAGCACCGGAGCACGAAGGGAGCGCCATGACCGTCACCGTCGAGCGGGAGGTCTCCAACGCGTCCGCCCCGGGGGCGGATCGAGCCGTCCTCGCGGCCGAGGGCCTGGAGAAGACGTTCCGGCGCGGGGTCGGACCGAGGCGGAGGGTTCTCCACGTGCTCCGTGGCGCCAGCCTGCACCTCTGCCCAGGCGAGATCGTCGGACTGGTCGGCGAGAACGGCTCGGGCAAGAGCACGATGATGAAGATCCTCTCTGGCGCCCTCCCCTACGACGCAGGCGAGATCCGTCGCCCGGGGAGGATCGGGTACTGTCCTCAGGAGCCGATCCTCTACGAGCGGCTCACCTGCGACGAGCATTTCGAGCTCTTCGGCCGCGCCCACGGGATGTCCCCCGAGGAGATGGAGACCTCCAGGGCGAGGATCTACGAGACGCTGGGCTTCGGCTCCTGGGCGGTCGCCCGCGTGGAGGAGCTGTCGGGCGGCACGCGCGCGAAGCTGAACCTGGGCCTGGCGCTCCTACCCGACCCCCAGGTGCTGCTGCTGGACGAGCCCTACGCAGGGTTCGACTGGGAGACCTACCAGCGGTTCTGGGAGCTGGCCGAGGGCCGGAAGGCCGCCGGCCGGGCGGTCCTGATCATCAGTCACTTCGTCACCGACGAGGACCTCTTCGACCGCATCTACCACATGGAGGACGGGAGGAGCGTGGAGCGATGACCGCCACGCTCACCCACCGCTATCTCGCCGAGTACGCGCGCCGCCCGATCAACCTGATCCTCCTGGTCGTGGTTCCGGTGGTCTTCGTGGCCCTCTCCGCCGGGGTGGTGGCCGACTTCGCCAAGCTGCTCGGCGCAGACGGAGAGGGAGCCGCCCTCGAGTCCGTCACCGCGGGGTGGGCGGCGGCCTTCCTCGCCGGGATGGCCGGGTTCTTCCACGTCGGGAGCTCCCGCAACGCCGACCGCCGCCTGGCGCTGGCGGGGATGAACACCCGGCGCATCCTCGCAGCGCGGCTCGCCTCGGGGCTGGTGCTCGCGCTCGTGGCCGCGGGCGGAGCGCTCGCCGCCCTGGCCTTCCGGACCGGCATCGCCGACGTCCCCCGCACCCTCGGGGCCACGGTCATGTTCGCCGTCGTGTACCTGGGGATCGGGGCGGCGGTGGGGGCCGCCGTTCGTGACGAGGTGAACGGCTCTCTCGTCGTCCTGTTCGTCTGGCTGCTGGACGTCTTCCTCGGCCCGGCGATGGGAAGGACCGACGCCTTCCTCACCCGCCTGTTCCCCACGCACTTCGTCACGCTGGTCATGACCGATGCGGCCACCGGCCATGCCGGTTCGCTGGGCGACCTCGGGGCCGCCCTCGCATGGACGTCCGGGGCTATCGGGCTGGCCGCCGCGATCTTCGGGATCACGACCCGGCCGACGCGCGGCCGGGCTCGGGCGGCCGGACCGGGAGGCATCTCGAGACTCGCGGCCGGACTCCGCTACGGCCTCCGCGAGTACCGGCGGAACCTCACTCTGTGGGTGCTCCTGATCACCGTCCCGGTCGTCCTCATCACCCTCAGCTTCGCCGTCACCCCCGACGCTCCCACGCCGGTGGAGTCGGGGGCCGCGACGACGGTCGTGTCGATGGTCGACCTCCACGGGGCCATCATGGTCCCGATCACCGTGGGGTTCCTTGCGGGCCTCGCCGGGCTGTTCGTGGTGCTTGGGTCGGCCCAGGCGGACCGGCGCCTGGTACTGGCGGGCTTTCGTCCTGCCGAGGTGCTGGGCGCGCGCCTGGGGATCGTGACGCTGGCCGCGGTGCTCACGACCGCGGTCTCCCTCGGCGTGACAGCGGTGGACTTCCGGCCGGCGGCCTGGGTCCCGTTCGTCGGAGCCAGCCTCCTGGTCGCGCTCACCTACGCCATGATCGGGGTGCTCGTTGGCCCGATGGTGGGCAGGCTCGGGGGCCTGTTCGTGATGTTCCTGGTCCCGATGATCGACGTGGGCATCGCCCAGAACGCGATGTTCGGAGCGACACTTCCGTCCTGGGCCACGTACCTCCCCGCCCACGGTGCCGTTCGGATGCTCCTCGACGGTGCCTTCACGCAAGGGTTCTCGGAGACCGGCGGTCTGCTCCTGGCCCTGGCGTGGCTCGCAGCGATCACCGCGGTCGCGGCGCTGGTGTTCCACCGGGTGGCGGAGCCGCAGCGCGCGTGAGCGGGAAAACGGCTGGGTGTTGACCTTCCCCGTTCTGCTCGGCATGCGCGGGCCAGATGCCGGTCGAAACCACCTGAGCAGGGGGGAGCGCTTCGATCGTCTCGTGCGCTGCTGCGGCGACGAGCCCATGGATGCTCAGCGTCGAGTGAGCCTGCGGCCCCAGACCACCGCAACGGCTCCGCCGGTCACAACCGCCCCCGCCAAGGCCACCGTCGGTCCCACAGGCGGGGGCCAGATCAGCCCGATCAGTCGGTTCCCGATCAGCCACGTCAGCATGAACGCGATCAAACCGATGCCGACCCCCGTGGCCCACGCCGCGACGCGGTCGGCCCGGTCGCGGCTCAATCTCCCGCGAACGCCAGGAAGATCGGCGGGAACGTTCCCAGCGCGCCGAGGATGCCGAGGATCAGGGAGATCGTGAACCACACCTTGAGGCTCGGGTTCTTCCTCCGCCAGGCCAACCCGAGGATGAGCCAGCTCACGATGAACGCCGCCGTGGCGAGGATGGTCTTCCCTGCGAGCGGCCCGACTCCGAGGCCCATCTCCATCCTCTCGAAGACGTCGTGGAGCCCCGTCGAGACCTCGTTGAGGACGGTGGCGAGACCGAGGACGAAGATCCCGATCGCTGCGGCAAGCATCGCCGCGGCCGCCGGCCCGTCTGGCTTCTCAGGGAGGTTCAGCCCGGCCAGCTCGGGAGCGTGCTCGACATCGTAGTGAGCGTCTGCATCAGCCATCGAAGCCTCCTAAACGATCGGGGCGGTCTTGTTGAGGAAGGCACCGAACGCTCCGCCGATCGCCGCGGCCGCGAACGCGGCCACGAACATCGTGATCACGACGGCGCGCAGCCACGGCCTGGCGATCAGACGCGGCCCGTAGTACGAGACGATGAACGCGACGGCGGTGGCCAGGAGTGGCGCGGCCCAGCTGATGTGCTCCTTCCACTCCATGCCGAACTCGTGCCAGGTAGCCGTGTTGCCCGATGCCTCGGACAGAAGGAAGTCTCGCGGGGAACACGTCTCCGCCGCGGGGTGCAGCAGCCCCGCGCATCCGGCGAAGTCGTCGCCGGCGAGCCCCTCTCGGTACCACGGGTACACGATCCACGTGCCTGTGATCACCGTGAGCCATGCCACACCTGCCATCACCCACATCCCAAGGTAGAGACGGCGCATGCGTTCGCGGATGCCGGTCGCCGTCAGGAATCCGGGTCGGAGGCTCCAGAGCCCGGCGAGTCCACCGGCGAACGCCAGCAGGAACACGGTTCCGAGGACCAGGCCGTGGATGACCGTCCACAACTCGCGATCCGAAAGCTCCATCGCGCCTCCTCTCGCACGCTACGGTTGCCTCAATCAAGCATGATCATGGCACCGATTACAAGAGGTCGCGCCGATTGAGTAGCCATCGAACGTTGGGCGGTCCGGTTCGCCCATTGCCATCAGGAGCGACCCGCTCTTGCCCGCAGGAAGGGGGCCGTTCGGCCCTGCCAGGCCTCCGCTCGGGCCGCGAACATGCACCCAGAGCGCGCGTCTCCCTATCCCGCGCCCTACGGAGAGGTCATGGGCACGCGGACGAAGTGGACATGGTGACCGCCGCTCTTGTTGTCGCTGCCATCGCACTGACGGGCATCGGCTTCTTCGGTCTGTACCGGCCCTGGCAGCTCAGGTGGGGAGCCACCCCCTATGAGCTCGACCGCACGATGGCCGGCGACGAAGTGGTACGTGGCCCGACCTTCAACGCAACTCGAGCCGTCACCATCGACGCGCCACCTGAAGCCATCTGGCCGTGGATCGTCCAGATCGGCTTCGGGCGCGCCGGTTGGTACAGCTACGATCTGCTGGACAACCTCGGCCGCCACAGCGCTGAGCGCCTCGTCCCGGATCTCCAGCACATGGAGGTCGGGGACCTCGTTCCGCTGGGCCCAGGCAAAGACTCCGGCATGAGGGTCAAGGACATCGAGAATGGCCGGTCCATGGTCTGGTGGGACAGCAAGAACCACCTGACGACCTGGGCATGGGCCCTGGACCCCATGCCCACGGGTGGCACGCGCCTCGTAACGCGGGTGCGGGCTCGCTCCTCGTGGCGTCACCCCTCAACCGTGATGTGGATGCCGCTACTGGAGGTCGCGGACTTCCCGATGACGCGCAAGTGCCTGCTGGGCATCAAGCGCCGAGCCGAAACGCCCGTGCCAGTTCGCATCCCCCAGGGGCTCCCGTGACCCCGGAAGAATCGCGCGACTTACGAGAGGCTTCCCCGTCACCGATCGACGGCGCGGCGCTCACTCCGTCTCTCGATGGAGAGGGGTTCGAGGTGGGACGGATCCGCAGCAGGGCTCGCACCTTCCGATCTGCTGGAGTGAGGGACCGGCACCCGTTCGCGATGGAACACCCAACAGCGGGGATCGTGCCAAGCCTATCCCTCGAAGATCCGCGTCTCGCGGTTGTGGGAGGACCAGGCGAACCAGAACGTGTCGAGGTGCTGCACGGGTGTGAGCTCCTGGCCCTCGAGCGGCCCGCCGGTGGCCCGGCCCGCCAGCGACCAGACCGAGCCCGTCTGCTCGTCCACGACCCGATCCCCTTCTACCAAGAACGAGAGCTCACGGCCCCCGAGTTGCCGCAAGAACACTCCGGAAGACCCCACGTCGCGGCCCAGCTCGATCTCGGGATTGTCGAGGGCCGAGCGGACCCCCGCCTTCCAGAAGACCACGAGGTCCTCTCCCCCCACGGTGTCGTGGACGACGCTCGCCCCCTCCTCGGAGGACAGGGCCTCATACGGGTAGGCGACGGCCTCCTCATCGATCTCCACCCCCACCACCCGGGCGATCGCCGGTAGCCGCGCGTCCACCTCGCCGTCGAAGAGGAAGGGGCGCTCGGCGGTGTCGTAGAAGTCGTAGGGGTTCTGGCCGTAGGGACGGTTGAAGCCTGTGTCTTGGGAGAGCACCCTCCCCCCGGGATGCTCGCCCCGGAACTGCTCGAAGGAGAGGGTCTGGACCGGGATGAGCTCGAGGTGCGTCCCTTCGAGCGGTCCCTCGATCGCCAGCCCCTCGAAGTGGAGCCAGAGCGACTCGGTCTGGCGGTCGTACATCACGAGGGCGCTGTTGTAGAGGCTTCCGGAGGTCCCGAACTCCAGGACCCGCGTCCCCACCTTCCGCGGGTAGGCCAGGGCGGAGTTGCATAAGGGGCAGTAGGTGACCGCCACGGGCGTGCCGCCCACGACGTCGTTCACGATCTCGTGCCAGGTCATGATCTGGTGGGGGTAGGCGCGGGCGTCCCCGTCGATCTCCAGGACCGCCACCGGCTCCTGGGCCGAGAGCCACTCCTCCGCTTCATCCGGAGCGACGAACCTCGGCTCGTCGATCGAGGGGATCGAGTCGGGGCTCAGGACCCGGGTCAGATCCTCCCTGGTGAGCTGGGTCAGGTCGGCCGGCGCCGCGTCCGGGGTCACCGGCGGGCCGGAGCCCGTCCCCGGCGAGGTCGCCGGCGTTGGCGCCTCTCCCCCGGTACAGGCCGCGAGCAGGAGCGCCGCCGCTCCACTCGCCGCGAGGAAGCCCCGGAAGCTCGGGCCCATCCGATCACCCTGCCACGTCGATGAGCGCCCATGCGCCCGTGGCGCCGGCCGCGTACACGATGTGATGCCACATGTCGGTGAGGTTCGCTTTCAGCCCCCACTTCCACGGCCAGGGCGCGATGCCGAGCACCGGCAGGTGGATCTGCTCGGCGCCCCACACGAGGAAGAAGAAGGCGATCCCGGCGGCCCAGAGAGGAAGGCCGGCGGGACCCACCAAAGCCCACAGGGCGAGCCCCCACAGTGTCCCGTACACCCAATGGGTCCAGGTCGCCAGGAGGTCGAGGGCCCGGCCCTTCACCTCTCGAACACCGAAGGGCCTGAGGAGCTTGGCGGTGGCGAGGCCGGGGGCGACGCTCGCCTCTCGCCCCGCCCACTGCATCTCGGTCGTGCTCGATATCGTCATGAGGCCCGTCCCGATGAACGCTGCCAGGATCCCGTGGAGAACCATTCGGCGTACCTCCCATGGTCGGTGGTTTCCTCTCCTTTCGCTCAACCTCGAACCTGCCCCCGGAAGACCCTGATTGTCATCGACCCGACACTGATGGCCGCCTGCTCTCGGGACAGCGCGGAGACGACGCACGCTCCTCTCATCGGGCGGAACGGATCCGGAGGCTCAGTGCAGGTGCCAGCTCCGCGGCGCGATGAGCTCGTCCGCGGCCTTCGGCCCCCACGAGCCGGCGGGATACGCATGGATGGGACCCGGCCGCTCGAGCGCCGGCATCACCACCCGCCACGCGCGCTCCACACCATCCTCACGAGTGAAGAGGGTCTGGTCGCCGGCCATCGCGTCGAGGAGCAAACGCTCGTAGGCTTCGGCGGGGGTGTGCTCGAACGACCCCTCGTAGTCGAACTCCATCCGTACCGTCTTGGGGGCGATCCCCGGCCCCGGCTCCTTCGCCTGGAAAGCGAGGGAGATCCCCTCGTCGGGCTGGATCCGGAAGGTCAGATGGTCTGGAGCGAGTGGGCTCATCCCCAGCTCCGCGAACAGGTACGCCGGGGCTCGCCGAAGGACCACGGTCACCTCGGTCACGCGTCGGGGAAGGCGCTTGCCGGTCCTGAGGTAGAAGGGCACACCTTCCCATCGCCAGTTGTCCACGATGACCCTCAGCGCGGCGTAGGTCTCCGTCTGCGAGTCGGCGGCCACCCCCTCCTCCTCGAGGTACCCCGGAACGACCTCCCCGTCGCTCGTCCCCGACGCGTACTGGCCCCGGACGACGCCACCGGGGTCCAGCGGGCGGAGGGCGTTCAGGAGCTTCACCTTCTCGTCTCGGATCGCGTCGGGCTCGAGCGACCGGGGAGGCTCCATGGCGAGCAGGGCCAGCATCTGGAGCACGTGGTTCTGGACGATGTCGCGCAGCGCGCCCGCCTCCTCGTAGTAGGCGCCCCGACCCTCCAGCCCGACCTGCTCGGCGACCGTGATCTGCACGTGGTCGACGGCATCGCGGTTCCAGACCCGTTCGAACAGGGAGTTCGCGAACCGGAGCACCACGAGGTTCTGCACGGTCTCCTTCCCCAGGTAGTGATCGATCCGGAACACCGCGGATTCGTGGAAGACGTCGTGGACCGTGCGGTTGAGGCTCCGTGCGCTCTCCAGGTCGTGGCCGAAGGGCTTCTCGATGACGATCCTCGCATCCTCGCCGATCCCCGCCTCTCCCAGCCGGCGAACGATCTCGGGGAACGCGGAGGGCGGGGTCGCGCAGTAGTAGAGGCGTCGCCCTTCCGTTCCTCGCGCCTCGTCGAGATCCTCGAGACGCCATCTCAGCGGCGCGAAGCAGCCGGGATCGTCGAAGGGCCCGGCCACGTACGAGATCGCGTCGGAGAACCGCTTCCACACATCCTCGTCCACCGGCGTGCGGGAGAAGTCCTGGATGGCCCGACGGGCGTGGGCACGGAACGCCTCGTCGTCCCACTCGGTCCGCGCGTACCCCACGACCGCGTACCGCTCGGGCAGCAGGCCCTCCCGGGCCAGGTTGTACAGGGCCGGGAGGATCTTCCGCCGCGTCAGGTCACCGGAGGCTCCGAAGATGACGACCGCCTGCGGCCGAACCTCGTCCGCGCTCATCGCTCCTTCACCGCGTGCCCCCCGAACTCGCGTCGGAGCGCGGCCACCATGCGCATGGAGAACGGGCTCTCTTCTCGAGAGGAGAACCGGGCGAAGAGGGCCGCCGCGATGACCGGAACCGGGACGGCGGTATCGATCGCCTCGAGGACGGTCCAGCGCCCCTCGCCGGAGTCCTCCGCGTACGCCTCGAGATCCTCCAGGCGCGGGTCCTTCTCCAGCGCGTCCGCGGCGAGGTCGAGGAGCCACGACCGGATCACGGTCCCGTGGCGCCAGGCCTCCGCCACGGCGTGCAGGTCGATGTCGGGGAACTCCCGGGAGGCCTGCAGGATGTCAAACCCCTCCGCGTAGGCCTGGATCATCCCGTACTCGATCCCGTTGTGGACCATCTTGGCGAAGTGCCCCGACCCGGGGGGGCCGACGTGGACGTAGCGGCCCTCGGGGGCGAGCACATCGAGGATGGGGACGAGGCGGGCGACGGCTTCATCGGTTCCCCCGACCATCAGACCGTATCCCTCCTCGAGACCCCAGACGCCTCCCGAGACCCCGACGTCGACGAACAGGATGCCTCGCTCCTCGAGCTCCCGGGCGCGACGCATCGAGTCGCGGAAGTTCGAGTTGCCGCCGTCGACGACCACGTCGCCGGGCTCGAGGAGCCCGGCCAGCTCGCGCACGGCCTGCTCGGTGGGCTCGCCGGCGGGGATCATGGTCCACACGGTGCGCGCGGCGTCGAGCTTCCCGGCGAGCTCCTCCAGGGAACCCACGTCCGAGCGTTCGCCGCTCCGGTCGTACCCCACGACCTCATGGCCCCCGCGCCGGAGCCGCTCCGCCATGTTGCCGCCCATGCGGCCGAGCCCGATGATCCCGATCTGCATCACGCCACCCCCCCGAGGAGCTGCTCCAGCGTCACCCTGGCCACCCGCCGCCCGCGGCCCCGCAGGGACCGGAGGTCGCCCAGGGCCTGGGCGTCGATGAGCCTTCCGAAGGAGTACGGCTTGCCCGGGATCTCGACGTCCCTGGGCCGGTCCGGGTCCACCACCTGGATGAACACTCCCGTGGCGGGCCCGCCCTTGTGGAGCTGCCCGGTCGAGTGGAGGAACCGAGGGCCGAACCCCACGGTGGTGGCGACCGCGTATCGGTCGCGCAGGGCCATACGGGCCCGATGGAGGACCGCGGCCGTCTCGTCGGTGGGGTCGAGGTAGGCGTGGAGCGAGAGGTAGTCGCCCGGCCGCACCTGCTCCAGCAGTGGCGGCAGGTCATCGAGCCCCGGCTCCTCAATCCCCGACTCCAGGATCTCGGCCGTCGCCTGCTTGGCCTCCGCGACGTTCGGCTGATCGAACGGGTTGATGCCCAGGACGTGGCCGGCCACCGCGGTGGCGAACTCCCACCGGAAGAGCTCTCGGCCGAGCGAGGTCGGGCCGTCGTACGGGAGCCGCACGACGGGGTGTCCGGCTGCTTCGATCGCCTCGAGCCCCTCGTGGTCGCCGTAGGCGACGAAGAGTCGATCCCGCCCGTAGACGTCCGGGGCCCCCAGGTCCTCACCGACCACGGGGACGATCCCGGTCCCCTCCTTCCCCGTCGATTCGGCGATGAGCTGCTCGACCCACGATCCGAGGGAAGCGATCTCCTCCGGGAGCACCAGCGTCAACTTGTCCCGACCGCTGAGCGAGGCGTCCCCGAGCACCGCTCCGAGCCAGCCTGCGGGGTTGTCCTTCGACTCGATGCACGCGTCGCAGGCGATGCCCATCTCCTCGGCCCCGTCGAGGAGCTCGCGGAGCGGCGCGCCGATCAGCGCGCCCGGCACCAGCCCGAAGAGCGAGAGGGCCGAGTATCGTCCGCCGATGTCCTCCGGGTTGATCCACACCTTCCGGAACCCCCGCTCCCTCGCGAGCTCGGCGAGCGGCGTCCCCGGATCGGTGATGGCGACGAAGCGCTCGGCCGCGCCTCGGGTGCGCTCCCAGAAGTGGTCGAGATGCGACAGCGTCTCGACGGTCGCTCCCGACTTGCTCGCCACCAGGAACAGGGTGCGCGCGAGGTCCAGCTCCGTCTCGATCCGAGCGATGGCGACCGGATGCGTCGTGTCGAGCACCACGAGCTCGAGGCGGTCTCCGGTCGCCCCGAACGTCCGCATGAGCATCTCCGGGGCCAGCGAGGAGCCGCCCATCCCGAGGAGGACCGCGGTCTCGAACCCGTCGGCGACGGACTCCTTGGCGAACGCCTCCAGCTCCTCGATCCGCTCGTGCATCCGGTCGGCGACGGTCAGCCATCCCAGTCGGTCGACGATCTCGGTCGGGTCGTCCTTCCAGACCGTATGGTCCTTCCGCCAGATCCGCCGGACGATCGACCGCTCCTGGAGTGCATCCAGCCGCGCGCGGACCGGACCGTCCAGAGCCCCCAGCGACGACCCCCGCTGGGATTCCCCCGCCCGGGACCGCGCGAGCGTGCCCTCGATCGTCTCGAGGAGCGCTTCGAAGTCCGCGGCGAACGCCGCGATCCCCTCCTCCACCAGATCGGACGTGACGGACTCCAGCGACACGCCAGCCTCCTCGAGCCGGGCCAGCGCGTCCTCCGCCTCGTCGAGCCCATCCGATACCGCCGCGGGATCCACACGCCCGTGGTCCCGGAACGCATCCATGGTCGCCTGGGGCATCGTGTTGACGGTCTGGGGACCGACCAACGACTCCACGTAGAGGACGTCACGAAGCTCGGGGTCCTTCGTTGAGGTCGAGGCCCACAGCGGGCGCTGCACCCGGCCGCCTGCCGCGGCCAGCTCCTCCCACTCCTCCCCGGAGAAGATCTCCTGGAACCGTCGATATGCCATCTTCGCGTTGGCGATCGCGATCCGGCCGCGGAGAGGCGAGTCGTCGGGGAGCCTCGCATCCACCTTCGAGTCCACACGGGAGACGAAGAAGGAGGCGACCGATGCGATGCCCTCGATCTGCTGCCCGGCCTCGAGCCCTCGCCGCAGTCCGGCGACGTACGCACGGGCCACCTCCTCGTGACGGTCGACCGAGAAGAGCAGGGTGATGTTCACGTTGAGCCCGGCCGCGGTCAGCTCCTCGACGACGGGTACGCCCTCCTCGGTACCCGGGACCTTGATCATCACGTTGGGCCGATCGATCCGCGCGGCGAGATCCGCCGCGGCGACGATCGACCCCTTCGTGTCGCGGGCGAGGCCCGGTTCCAGCTCGAAGGAGACGAAGCCATGCAGCCCCTCGGTCTCCTCCCAGGTCGGCAGGAAGACGTCGCAGGCCGACCGGATGTCCTCCAGCGCAAGACGGTAGAAAGCATCGCGGGCGTTCGTCCCGTTCCCGGCCAGAGCCGCGATCGCCGCCTCGTAGTCGGTTGAACCCCCGATCGCCTTCCGGAAGATGCTGGGATTGGAGGTCACGCCCCCAACCCCGTCCTCGTCGATCAGCTCCTGAAGTCCTCCGCCGGCGATCAGCCCTCGGCGGAGGTAGTCCAGCCACACGCTCTGTCCGGCCTCCCTCAGCTGCCTCAGTGGATTCATGCTCCCGTGTCCTCTCCTGTGGCCGGGGTCAGCAGCGCATCCCCGCGTGGGCCGAGGTGGCAGTCCTCGTTCCAGCGGAGAAGCGCCGGGGTCTCCCGCTCGTGCCCGACCACGCTCACGGTGGTCGTGTCGAGCGCGAACCGGCGCCCCTCGGCCGGAGGGAGCTCGAGCCACCTGGCGGCGAGGGCCCGGAGCAGGTGCCCGTGACCGAACACGGCCACGTCGTGTTCCGCCTCCCGCAGCTCCTGGACGATCGGATCGATCCTTCCTCCCACGTCCTCTGCGGCCTCCCCGTCCGGGGCTCCCTGGCTCCAGATGCTCCAGCCGGCGACCTTCTTCCTGATCTCGGCCGTGGTTCGTCCCTCGTAGCGGCCGTAGTCCCACTCCATCAGCTCATCGCGGATCTCGGCCCCCTCGCCGTATCCGGCCAGCCGACAGGTCTCGAGGGCCCGGCTCAGCGGGCTGGCCAGCACCCGGCCGAAGCTCCAAGATCGCAGCCTCTCGGCCAGCATCCCGGCCTCCTCGCGTCCCCTCTCGGTCAGCGGCACGTCGGTGCGTCCCGTGTGACGCCCACGGGCGGTCCACTCGGTTTCCCCGTGGCGCACGAGGACGACGTGCGGGGAGCGGCTAGGCACGGGCGCCCACCTCCCCGAGGGCGATCTCCCGCCAGGCGGGCGCTCCGGCGAGAGCGGCGTCGTCGCCCAGCCTGGCCCCCACCACCCTGATGGGGCTCGGGAGAGAGGAAGGCCCGTGCTCGTCCAGATGCCGACGGATCGGATCGAGGAGGAGCGCACCGGCGTTGGCGACGCCGCCGCCCACCACGATCACCTCCGGCGAGAACAGGTGAGCCAGGTTCGTCGCGCCCACGGCCGCAGCCTCCACGACCTGATTCCAGACCCGGGCCGCGGAGGCGTCCCCGGCCACCGTCGCCTCGAGCACGGCCGCGGCGCCGTCGTCGATCCCCACCGCCCTCCCCAGGCGAGCCAGGGCGGTGCCCGACGCTTGATCCTCGAACGTGGCCGGCTCGCCACGCTTCAGCGACGAACGGTCGATGATGGTGTGGCCGGCCTCGGCGAGGGACCGGCGACCGCGGACCAGCCGCCCCCCGAGGATCACGCCCGCCCCGACGCCCGTCGAGATGGTGAGGTAGACCACGTCCCTGGCGTCGGCGCCGGCCCCGAAGCGGAACTCCCCCACG
This sequence comes from Actinomycetota bacterium, assembly GCA_036374395.1. Classification (GTDB taxonomy): domain Bacteria; phylum Actinomycetota; class UBA4738; order UBA4738; family CALAEC01; genus DASUTW01. The sequence goes on along the minus strand of DASUTW010000009.1, from coordinate 10,571 downwards.
GCGGCCAGATCGGCGTCGTTGGCGAGCGCGACCCGCAGACCCAGCGCCGAAGAGAGGTGCCCCTCGGTCAGCTCGGGAGCCCAATGGGCAGGCAGGTTGGGAGCGTGCTCCATCCGCCCGGCGCCGTAGTCCACGCGCCCCGGCACGCCGATGACGGCCTCCCTCACGCCGGAGCCCTCGACGACTCCTCCGGCGAGCTCGAGGAGCGCGCCGGCGCAGGACCGCTCCCGCGGAGTGGGCCGGTCACGGCGCTCCACGATCCGCCCGTCGTCGGCGACGAGCGCCGCCCGCATGCGGGTCCCTCCGAGATCGACCGCCAAGAGGATCATCCGTTATGTCCTTTGCGCAGGAGCCGTCGAGCGCGCTCGGCCACCTGCTCGGGCGTGAACCCGAACTCGCGGAAGAGCACCTCCGCGGGCGCCGAGGCGCCGAACCTGTCGAGCGACACGCTGTCGTCCGCCCACCTCCTCCACCCGAAGCCGCTCGCCGCCTCGATCGCGAGCGTCGGGAGTCCCGGCGGCAGAACCTCGTCCCGGTACCCCTCCGACTGGGCCTCGAAGAGCTCCCAGGAGGGCATCGACACCACCCGGGCCGAGATCGAAGATGACGCCAGGAGTGTCCGCGCAGCGAGCGCGAGGTGGACCTCCGATCCGGAGGCGACGAGCGCAAGGGCCTCGCCGTCGGCCACCACGTGGGCGCCGCGGGCGACGGCGTCCGTCCGAAGCGACGGGAGGACGGCGAGCTTCTGGCGGGTCAGCACGAGCGCCACGGGCCCCTCCCGTCGCTCCATCGTCACCCTCCACGCCTGGGCCGTCTCGTTCGCATCCGCCGGGCGGATCACGACGAGATCGGGGATCGCGCGGAGTCCGGCGAGATGCTCAACCGGCTGGTGCGTGGGGCCGTCCTCGCCCAGACCGATGGAGTCGTGCGTGAGCACGAAGGTGACGGGAAGCCCCATGAGGGCGGCCATCCGGATCGCGGGCCGCATGTAGTCGCTGAACACGAAGAAGGTTCCCCCGTAGGGACGGAAACCACCGTGCGCCGCCATCCCATTCATGACGGCACCCATGGCGTGCTCCCGCACGCCGAAGTGGAAGTTCCGTCCCGAGAAGTCCGCGCACGAGACGTCGGCGAACCCCTCGAGGTAGGTGTCGGTCGAGGGCGCGAGGTCTGCCGACCCACCGACCAGTTCCGGGACCGCGGACGCGATGGCGTTCAGGACGGAGCCCGAAGCGGACCGCGTCGCGACCTCGGCCCCAACCTCGAAGGTCGGCATGGCGTCGTCCCACCCCGAGGGGAGCTCACCCGAGAGGACGCGCCAGAACTCCGCGGCGAGACCCGGGTGCTCCTCCTGGTAGCGGGCGAAGCGCTCCCTCCAATCGGCGTGAGGGCTCACCCCTTCGTCGAGAACGTCGCGGAAGTGAGCGAGCACCTCCTCCGGCACGGTGAAGGGCTCGGGGTACCGCCACCCGAGTCGTTCTTTCGCGGCGCGCAGCTCGTCGGGCCCGAGCGGCGACCCGTGGGCCGCGGCCGTCCCCTGCTTCGTCGGGGCCCCGTAGCCGATCACCGAGCGGACGACGATGAGCGATGGCCGCTCGCTCTCGGCGCCAGCCGTGTCCAGGGCAGCACCGACCTCCTCGAGGTCGTTCGCGTCGGACACCTGGAGGACGTGCCAGCCGTAGGCGCGGAAGCGCTCGGAGACCTGCTCGCAGAACGCCAGATCGGTGGAGCCCTCGATGGTGATGTGGTTGTCGTCGTAGAGCATGGTGAGCTTGCCGAGGCGGAGATCGCCGGCCAGCGAGGCGGCCTCCGCCGAGACCCCCTCCATGAGGTCCCCGTCCGAGCAGATCCCGTACGTGCGGTGATCCACGACGTCGTGGCCGGGGCGGTTGAAGCGGTCGGCCAGCATCCGCTCCGCGATGGCCATCCCCACCGCGTTCGCGAACCCTTGACCCAGCGGGCCGGTCGTGACCTCGACGCCAGGCGTGATCCCTCGCTCGGGGTGTCCGGGTGCGCGCGAGCCCCACTGACGGAAGTGTCGCAGCTCATCCAGCGGGAGCTCGTAACCGCTGAGGTGGAGGACCGAGTAGAGCAGCATCGAGGCATGTCCCGCGGAGAGCACGAAGCGGTCCCGATCGGGCCACTCCGGATCATGGGGATCGTGTCGGAGGAAGCGGGTCCACAGGACGTAGGCGACGGGGGCTAGGGCCATCGGCGTGCCCGGGTGTCCGGATCCGGCCGCTTCCACCGCGTCCATGGCCAAGGCCCGGATGGCGTTGACGCTCAGGATGTCGAGGTCCGTCCCGCGAGGCGGGCCTCCCTCGTGTGTATGAACGACCACGTCGGGACGCAGATCATCCTCGCGAGCCTGCATAGTCTCTCCCCTGGGCCTCGACGGTCGAGTCCCTCCTTGAGGCGCAACATGACTGTGCCGGCCATGATTCCGCCTCCGGCGGTGGCTTCGCCGAGAGTGTCGGCGGGGACACACTCTCGGTGTCACCGGAACGTGGCTCTGGTTGGCTCGTGACGCACGCCTACAGCAGCGCGAGGAGATGGGCCATGTCGGGACAGCGGGTCGCGCTCGTACGGACCGATGCGTCGCAGGATGGGCTGAAGAGGCGGTTCGAGGAGGAGGCCATCCCGCTGCTCAAAACCCTCTACCCGGCCGCGATGAGCCTGACCAGGAACCCGGCGGACGCCGAGGATCTCCTGCAGGAGACCTATCTTCGTGCCTACCGAGGCTTCGCCGGATTCAGGGAGGGGACGAACCTGAAGGCGTGGCTGTACCGCATCCTCACGAACACCTACATCAACATCTACCGGAAGAGACGGCGCGAGCCGGAGATCCTCTCCTCGGATGAGGCCCCCGACTGGTACCTGTACGACAAGATCCGAGAGTCCGACCTCGCGCCCTCCGCGGAGGTCCAGGCCCTGGAGCGGATGCCCGACGCCGAGGTCCAGGACGCGCTCGACTCCCTGCCGGACAGGTTCCGAATGGTCGTGCTGCTGGCCGACGTGGAGGGGTTCCTCTACAGGGAGATCGCCGACATCCTCGACATCCCGCGGGGGACCGTGATGTCGCGGCTGCACCGCGGAAGGAACGCGCTCCGGAAGGCGTTGTGGGAGTCGATGGAGCGACGCGGGGTGACCGGAGGATGAAGCCCTCCTGCGAAGAGGTGCTGAGGGATATCGAGGTCTACCTCGACGGCGAGCTCCCGAACCCGGAGGCCGCCGCCCTCGCCGAACACTTGGGGGCGTGTCCCGAGTGCCTGGAGCACGAGGCGTTCATCTCGAGACTTCGAGCGACCCTTCGCACCAAGCTCGGCGCGTCCTCCGAGGTCCCCGACTCCCTCGTGGACCGGATCCGGCGGACGATCGCGACGAGCTGAGGCAGGCCCGCTCCGATATCCAGCCACCCTCAGGAGATGGCTCGGCGGAGCCCATCGGGGTCGACGACCTCGAGTCGCCGGTACGAGAGGCGGACCAATCCCTCCCTCTCGAAGCCCTTCAGCACCTGGTTCACGCTCGGGCGCGTCGCGCCCAGGAGCTCGGCGAGCGTGGACTGAGGAAGATGGATCTCGCCGGGCTGCTCCTCGGTCTCGTTCAGGAGGAGCGTGGCCACCTGGCCCCGGAGATCACGCTGGGTGATCTCGAGCAGCCGCCGCTGCATCCGCTCGAGCCTGGTTGCGAGGCTGTAGAGGAACCGCTGCGTGACAGCGGGTCGCGTGTACAGGAGGCGTCTGAGCACCTCGTCCTCGAGGTGGAGGAGATCGACCTCGGAGAGGCTCCGGGCGGAGAACGGCGATCCCGTGCGGCAGAAGTAGGGCACGTCGCCCAGGACGTCGCCCTCATGGAGCCTCTGCAGCATCACCCGGCGGAGCCCCGACCGGTAGTAGAGGCCCACGTCTCCCCGCTGGATCACGGCGATGAAGGCGACCGGCTTCCCCTGCTCAAGAAGCGGAGTGCCGGCCTCCACGGTGCGCAGGCCGATCGACTCCGCCAGCTCACGGATGTCGTCGTCGGTGAACGGCGCCAGGTCGCCCCGGCCCAGCGAGCGCGCCAGCCATGCGGCCTGGCGGAACATCCCTGTCATCGGACCCTCCCCTTGGACAGACGACTGTTCCTAGGCCAACACTCCAACGCTCCGAATGCAAGGAAACGGTTCCCTGGGGAACGGTCTGAGCCCCGTCCACATCGGGGACCGGTTATGCACAGCCGTGGATGCCGCCCCCCACAGCGGCCGCCCCCAACAGCGGAGGTGAGGATGGGACTCTTCAAGACCGCGGCGACCTGCACGCATCTCCCCGAGGGCGTCGTGGAGCCTCGGAGCGAGACCTGCGAGGCATGCGGCAGCGGCTACAACCTCAGGGCGTGCGCCCACTGCGGGTTCGTGGGGTGCTGCGAGTCCCAAGCGGGTCACAACCGCGAGCATGCGCTCACGGCGAGACATCCCGTGATCCGCTCCCTCCCGCTCGGCAGGGACGCCTTCACCTGGTGCTACGAGTGCCGGCGCTACGTCGACGCCTCGGATCTCTAGGTCGAGAGGAGGGTCGATGAACGGCACCACGTCGCTGTGCCCGATCTGCCTCCGACCGTCCTCCGCCACGCACGTGGAGCGTGACAACCGCGTCTACCTCCGCCGCACCTGCCCGGAGCACGGAACCGCCGAAGCCCTCGTCTCCTCCGACGCCGGCTGGTACGAGGACTCCCGGCGCTTCCTACGTCCGGGCAGGAAGCCGGCGCACGCCGCCACCGAGTCGGAGATCGGCTGCCCCTACGACTGCGGCTTCTGCCCCGAGCACGAGCAGCACGCCTGCGTGACCGTCCTGGAGATCACCGAGGCCTGCAACCTGGAGTGCCCCGCGTGCTTCGCCGGGGAGGCGCACGCCAAGCACGCCTCGTTGGAGGACGTGGAGGCGATGACCGGTGCCGTGTTGGCGGCCGAGGGCGGCGAGGCGGATGTCGTGATGCTCTCGGGCGGGGAGCCGACGATCCATCCACGGTTCTTCGAGGTCGCCGACCTGGTTCGGTCCAAGCCGATCCGATACGTCCTCGTGAACTCCAACGGGATCCGCATCGCCCGGGACCCCGGATTCGCGCGAGGGATCGCGGAGCGCGAGATGCTCGTGTACCTGCAGTTCGACGGGTTCACCGAGGATGTCTACCGAACGCTTCGCGGCCGTGGGGATCTCCTCGAGGTGAAGCATCGAGCGCTGGAGAACCTCGCCGTGGCCGGTGCGCGGGTGGTCCTCGTGGCGACGGTGCTCGCCGGGGTGAACGACGATCAGGTGGGCGAGCTCGTTCGGTTCGGCGCCACCCACCCGGCGGTGCGAGCGGTCTCGCTCCAGCCCGAGTTCGGCGAGGGTCGCTACGTGCCCTTCGATCCGATGGACCGCATGGACGTCGCCGCCGTGGTGAAGAAGGTCGCCGAGGGCTCCGGCATCTTCACGCGGGAGGACTTCATCCCGATCCCCTGCTGCGACCCGATCTGCACGGCCGCGGCTTACGCCTACGTGAGCGACGGGAGCGTCACGCCGGTGACCCGGCTCGTGCCGGTCGACACCTATCTCGACTACGTCGCCAACACATCGATGCCGAATCTTTCCCAGGCGTTCCGGCAGGACGCCGAGGAGATGCGGGAGGCGCTCCTCCGTCTGTTCTCGAAATCGAACCCGGCGGGCTCCCCCGGACAGGCCGAGGCGTTCGCGTGCGCATGCGGGCCCCTTCTGGCCGAGATCGATGCCGTGGACGACCTTCACGACCGTATGTTCGCGGTGACCATCGAGGCCTTCATGGACCGATTCACCTTCGACGTGAACCGAGCGAAGCGCTGCTGCATCCAGGAGGCGCTGCCGGACGGCCGGATCGTCCCCTTCTGTGTGTACAACACGCTGTATCGGTTCGCCCCTGACCATCGGCCCGTCCCGCCGGAGGGATCGTGAGCAGCCGAACGAGCGAAGGGCAACGGGCTGGCCCGCCCATACTCGACCCTGCGTTCCTGAAGACCTGCTGCGCCGACCTCTGGTCCCACCCCGGCGTCCGCGTGCTGTTGGGCGACCATCTCCACCCCGGCGCCCGGGCCCTCACCGAGCGCACCCTCGACCTCCTCGCCCTCCCCGAGGAGGCGACCCTGCTCGACGTGGGCAGCGGCCCGGGCGCCGGGGCGGGGGTGGCCGCAGAGAGAGGATGCCGAGTCGTGGCGGTCGACCTCTCGACCTCAGCGGTCACGGAGGCCGCTGAGGCTCCCGGGGTGGCCGGCGTGGCTGCCGACGCGGAGCGGCTGCCCCTGTCGGACGAGGCGCTCGACGGGGTGCTCGCCGAGTGCGTGCTCTCAGCGATCCCGGGCAAGGAAGCCGTGGCACGAGAGGTCCACCGCGTTCTCCGACCCGGCTCCCCGTTCGTCCTCACGGACGTCACGCGCCAGGGCAGCCTGCCTGCCGATCTCGACTCGCTGATGGGCTGGATCGCCTGTGCCGGAGGCGCCCTCCCGCTCCAGGGATACGCGCGGCTGCTCGAGGACGCCGGCTTCACGGTCGAGCGGCTCGAGGATCACCGAGAGGCTCTCGGCGAGTTCCTGGCCCAGGTTCGACGCCGCCTGGCCCTCTTCCAGGGCGCGCTCGCGGCCGGCGTCGTGAACCCCGCCGAGATGGGGATCCCGACGGAGCTCCTCGGCCTCGGCCAACGACTGCTGGAGATCGCCGCCGCCGCTTCCGCCGACGGCAGCCTCTCCTACGCGCTGATCCTCGCCCGAGCCTGACTCAGGTTCGGCGCCTTCGTGCGCGGGCCTCTGCGGTCTTCGTCAGGGCCGCGAGATGCTCGTCGAGCAGCCGCTCGTACTCCGGCAGGATCAGGAAGCGAGCCACGAGCCGGCCCAGGGCCCAGAAGTCCACCGGGATCCCGCCGTGGTAGGTGAGCACGCTGCCTCCGTCGGCGGACTTCACCTCGAAGGCCTCCTCGGTCCCCGGGAGAGGGCCCGCCAGGTGCCGGTACGTCACCCGGCCGTCGGGATGGAAGCGCACCGCCTCCCGGGCCCGGACCATCCCGAACCGTGAGTCGTTCAGCGACTCGTTCACGATCAGGTCACCGTCGGCGTCGATCACTTCGGTCCGCTCGCGCTCCGTCACGCCCGGCACCTCGCCCGCGGCCGCTTGACGCAGGAGGTGGAGCACGACATCAGGCGGCGCCGCGATCTCCACCCGCCGGTCCCGGAGCGACATCCTGCTCCGCCCCCATCCGAGCTCCATCGCGATCCGTCCGCGCGCGATCCCCGACACGAGAACGGCGCCCACCACCACGAGCAGCGAGGTCGCTCCGACCAGGGGGACCGACCAGACGCCGGGAACGGCGATCACGGATCCTCCTTCCGTCACACGGACAGGCTATCGGGGCGGCTGACTCCGGAGACCCATCAGTGTCGGCGGGCGAACGGTTCGGTGATCTGGAGGCGGAGCGGTCGTTTGGAGGGATGAAGACTCCCGCGAGACGGAAGCGGGAGAACAAGGAAAGGAGGAGACATGGACCCGGCCCTCGATACCGAGCGGAGAGTCCGTCCCAACCTCGTCCACAGCGGAACGCCGGAGACGCGTTCGACCCACCATCCCGTGTGGGGGCCGATCGGGCTGATGCTGAGCATGGCGGTGCCCATCGCGGTCATCGTGGTCGGGGTCGCGGTGGAAGGATCGGCAGCGATCAGTTGGCAGGGCGCCATCGTCTGGGGGGTGGTGGCGACCGTCGCCTTCACCATCCTCGGCATGGTGGGGACGGCCATGGGCATGACCCGCATGGATCTCCTCGACCTTCTCGGGAGCGCCGTCGCCACGCCGCATACGACCGGCTCACGAGTGATCGGGGCCGTCATCCACCATATGAACGGAGCCGTCCTGGCGGTGGCGTTCGTGTATGCGGGCACGCTCGTCGGGCTCTCGCCCGACTGGATCGCCGGCCTCGTCTGGGGCGCGATCCTCTGGGCCCTGGCGCTCCTGATGATGACGACGATCGGCTCCGTCCACCCGGCCATTCGCCGCGGACAGCAGGAGGACCCGGGTCCAGCAGGCGTTCGCTTCGGTGCGATGACGCCCGTGGGGAGCCTCATGGGGCACCTGGTCTATGGGGCCCTTCTGGGGCTGCTCTATCAGGCCTGGCCCTTGGCCTGATCGTCGGACCGGGACGACCGGCCCCGCTCGGCCTCGGCGATGACCCAGGCCGCGTTCACGAGGCCGATGTGCGTGAAGGCCTGGGGGAAGTTGCCGAGTGCCTCTCCCGACCCGGGATCGACCTCCTCGGAGAACAAGCCCACGTCGTTGCCGAACGAGGTCATGGTCTCGAACAGCTCCTTGGCCCGATCGACCTCGCCGAGCATGGCCAGGCACTGGACCATCCAGTAGGTGCAGATCCCGAAGACCCCCTCCTCGCCGGGAAGCCCATCGGCCGCCTTGTAGCGGTACACCAGACCTCGCTCGTCGGTGAGCCCGGATGAGACGGCGTGGATGGTGGCCCGCATCCGCGAGTCGTCGGCAGGGAGGAACCCCACGATCGGCATCATCAGGGCCGAGGCGTCGAGCTCATCGCTCCCGAAGGCCTGCGTGTACGCGCCTGCGCGATCGCTCCAACCACGCTCCAGGATCGCGGCTCGGATCCGGTCGCGAATCTCCGACCACCGCTCCACGTCTCGCTCCCCACCGATCATCGGCGCCAGCCGCACCGCTCGGTCCAGCGCCACCCAGCACATCAGCTTGGAATGCAGGAAGTGCTGGGGGTCTCCGCGGACCTCCCAGATCCCCTGGTCGGGCTCCTCCCAGCGAGCGGCCGCGATGTTCGCCAGGTCGCAGAGGAAGTGGCCCGTGGCATCGTCGAAGCCCCCCATCCGCTCGGCGAGCAGATGCGCGGCCGCCAGCAGCGCCCCGTAGATGTCGAGCTGGAACTGCTCCCACGCCCGGTTGCCCACGCGGACCGGCCTGCTCCCTCGGAACCCGTCGAGATGGGTCAGCTCCCGCTCGGCGAGGTCCCGCTCCCCGCCGATCCCGTACACGACCTGGAGCTCGCGCCCCTCATGGAGATGCCCCCCCGCCGCGACCACGAAGAAATCGAAGAACTGCTGGGCCTCGTCGGGGCATGCCGCCACCCAGAGCGCCTTGAGCGTGAGGCTGGCGTCACGGACCCAGCAGTACCGGTAGTCCCAGTTCCGGCTGCCGCCGATCGTCTCGGGGAGCGAGGTCGTGGGGGCGGCGATCACCGCTCCGGTCGGCACGTACGTGAGCGCCTGCAGCACGCGGCCGCTGTGTTGGACGATCTCTCGGTACGGGCCCTGGTAGCCCTCGTGCTCCGCGGACCACGCCACCCACGCGTCGATCGTCTCGTCCAGGCGGCGGACGATCTCCTCCTGGCCCCACGGACGCCCCATCCCGTCCCAGGGACTGCCGACCCGAATGGCGAAGGCGAGGCGCTCGCCGGCGCGCACGGTACAGCTGCCGCGCGCGACGCCCTCCTCCAGGTGCAGGGGGACCGGCGAGGAGACGACGTAGGCCTGCGGGCCTCCCCTGCTGCCGACCCCACCCTCCACCGGCACGAGCGTCGGGGTCGTGAGCCCGTACTCCGGACGCGGCGCCAGCTCCAGCTCCATCTCGACCTCGCCCTCGATCCCCTCGATCGAACGGACGACGGCCTGGGGGGCGCGGTGGCCGATCCGGTGCTCACCCTCGGCTCGCTCGAACGGCATGGTGTCGGTCAGCGCGACCGCCCCGCCGCCCGACCGGAAGGTGGTCCTGAGCACCATGGTGTCGTCCAGGTAGGCACGCTCGGTCTCGAAGTCCGCGGAAGGAGCGATCCGCCAGTGACCGGCGCCGTCGCCGAGGATCCGCCCGAAGACCGACGGTGAGTCGAACCGAGGGAGGCAGGCCCAGTCGATGGATCCTTCCTTGCTGACCAGCGCGGACCCATGGCCGTCCGACAGAAGAGCGTAATCGTCGATCGCGCTCACTCGAGCACCTCCTTCGGGTTCTCCGCATCCCAACATCTCGGCCGGCCGTCGTCATCCCCGGGCCGACCTGATCTCACATCGACCCGAGGAGTGTCTGGCTTCTGACACTTCCGGATGGCCAGTCTTCGCGGCCGGTTGGTACCACCCACAGACCGAGAGGAGCATCGCCATGACCGTGAAGGAAACCCAGCCATCCGAAAGGAGTCCTACCATGCGATCAGACATCACCGTCGGGGGGACGTTCCCCGACTACGAGTTGACCGACCACACGGGCACCCGGAGATCGCTCTCCGAGCTGCAGGGAGACGACCCGATGATCCTCGTCCTTTCGCGGGGGCACTTCTGCCCCAAGGATCGGCGACAGCACCGGAACCTCGTGGACCTCTATCCGGAGCTCAAGGTGGGATACACGAGGATCGTGACGATCTCGACGGACAACCTCCTGGAGACCAACGAGCTGCGCGACGGACTGGGCGCGCAGTGGGCGTTCCTGTCGGACCCCGGTCGCAAGGTGCAGCAAGACCTCGACATCCAGGAGTACACGGACCCGCAGAACGACCCGATGATCCCGTACACGTTCGTCCTGGGGCCGGGC
>DASUTW010000008.1:0-6500 GCA_036374395.1 Actinomycetota bacterium | reverse complement strand
CCGAGCGCGAGAGCGTGATCCACGACGTCCAGTGGGCCGCCGTCTCGTTCCCGGGCTTCGTGGACGCCCTCCGCGCGCTCGGGGCCGACGTGGAGGTGGAAGGGTGAGCGGCCCCGTGGTGGCGATCGACGGCCCGGCCGGCTCCGGTAAGAGCACGCTGGCCCGCCGCCTGGCTCTGGCGCTGAAACTGCCGTACCTCAACACGGGCACGACCTACCGGGCGGTGGCCCGAGCCGCGCTCCGGACGGGGACCGACCCCTCGGACGGACCGGCCCTGGCCGCGCTGGTGGGGGATCTCTCGTTCGAGATGGACGAGGCCGCGACCCCGCCGTCGCTCCTCGTGGACGGGGCCCCTCCCGGCGACGAGCTGCGCACGCCCGAGGTGGAGTCGATCGTGTCCCAGGTGTCCCGGCACCCGGAGCTCCGCTCCGCCCTCCACGAGGTCCAGCGCCGCCTCGGAGGTGGGGGAGCGGTGGTCGAGGGGCGCGACATCGGGACGGTGGTCTTCCCCGAGGCGTCGGTCAAGGTCTTCCTCCACGCCGACCTCGAGGAGCGCGCCGCGCGCCGCGAGGAGGAGCTCGGCGACCCGGAGCTGGCGGCGGCGGTCGCGGCGCGCGACGCGCTCGACGCCCGGGTCAGCCCCTTCGTCCCCGCCCCCGACGCCGTCGTCGTCGACTCGAGCGGGCGATCGGCGGATGAGGTCTTCGAGGCGGTCCTGTCGCTCGTCCGCGAGCGCCTGGGCGAGGGAGGAAAGGGGGGTGAGCGACCCCCATCGCATCGCCGGACGCCCACCTCGCGTGGCCATCGTCGGCCGCCAGAACGTGGGGAAGTCGACTTTGCTCAACCGCCTGCTCGGGGCCCGCGAGGCGATCGCCCACGAGACCCCCGGGGTCACCCGCGACCGGCTCGAGGTCGAGGTCTCGTGGCGGGGCCGGCGCTTCGTGGCGATCGATACCGGGGGGTACGTGCGTCGCGCCACGGGGATCGAGTCGCTGGTCGCCGAGCAGGTGGAGCGGGCTCTGGAGCAGGCCGACCTCGTCCTGCTCGTCGTGGACGCGGTCACCGGGCCCCAGGACGAGGACCTCGATCTGGCGCGCCGCCTCCGCCGCGCCGAGGTACCCGTCGTGCTCGTGGCGAACAAGGTCGACTCCGAGACGCAGGAGCCCGAGGCCTCGCGTCTGTATTCGTTGGGGTTGGGGGAGCCGATGGCCGTCAGCGCGGTCCACGGCCGCGGCTCCGGCGAGCTCCTCGACCGCATCGTGGACCTCCTGCCCGAGGCCCCCGAGGGCGAGCCCGAGCCGATCGAGGAGCGCGCCTTCGCCATCGTGGGCCGCCCCAACGTCGGGAAGTCGTCGCTGTTCAATCGGATCGTGGGGGAGCGGCGAGCGGTGGTCTCGCCCGTGGCCGGCACCACGCGGGACGCTGTGGACTCGCTCGTCACCTGGGACGGCGAGCCGCTCCGCTTCGTCGACACCGCCGGGTTCCGCAAGCCCTCTCGCGCTGAGTCCCTCGAGTACTACGGGTTCACCCGGGCCGTGAAGGCGATCGAGCGGAGCCACGTGGCGTGCCTCGTGATCGACGCCTCGGAAGGGGTGACGACCGAGGACCGGAAGATCGCGGCCCGCGTCTCGGAGCTGGGCCGGGGCCTCGTCGTGGTGGCGAACAAGTGGGACCTCGTGGAGGAGGAGCGAGACCGCCGGTTCCGGGAGATCCGGGAGCGCGTGGCGGTCTTCCGGGGCGTCTCGGTCCTGCGGACCTCCGCGCACACGGGCGTGGGGGTTGGGAAGGTCGTCCCCGCGCTGCTGGCCGTGCACAGGGAATGGACGCGCCGGGTCCCCACCTCGAAGGTGAACGAGATCCTGCTCTCGGCCCAGGCCGAGACCCCGCCCCCGCGGGCGGGAGGCCGCATCAAGTACGCGACCCAGATCGCCGCCGGCCCTCCCCGTTTCGTGCTGTTCACCACCGGGCGCATCCCGACCACCTACGCGCGGTTCATCGAGAACCGCCTCCGCGACGCGTTCGGGTTCGAGGGGACGCCGATCCGCCTTATCTTCCGCCGCCGCCAGCGTCGCGGCGCTCGCTGATCGAGCGGTACACTAGGGCCCACGGGCCGTGGCGCAGCTTGGCAGCGCGCTTGACTGGGGGTCAAGAGGTCGCCGGTTCAAATCCGGCCGGCCCGACGAGAGAAGGGCCTCCTCAGAGGCCCTTCTCTGTGTCCGCGGAGAGACGCGGGAACCAGCGTTCGACTCCAGGCAGAGGAGAGGCACAAACGCGCCCCGCACACCGAACGGAGATTCGCGTCCACCGGCTAGGCCAGCGCGGAGAGTGGATGCCGGTTAGGGCTGGGCCTCGGCCGACGACGAGGCCTCGACCCATTCGCCGTTCTGCTCGTTGTACCGGTAGGATCGCCCGTCCCTGGTGCTCCACCAATGCCCGTCCCGAAGCTGCCACGGATCGCTCTCCCGCTGGCAGTGGGGACACACGGCCGCGTCGCGACGCATGGTCTCTAGGCAGTGGGGACACTGCCGCCTCAGGGTGACGGGCTTCTCCAGTAGCTGGCGGATCTTCCCCACGTTCGCCGCCATGACAAGGAACACGAGGAGGATGACGAGCTGGATGACCGCGGCGATGGCGATGATGGCATCGGAGTCCATGGGGGCCTCCCTTCTGCTTGCTCGCCTCACGTCACTCTATCGGGCCATTCCACGCGGGTCGAGCGGCGAGCCGATTGCCAACTGGATTCATTGGGGACCGGAGGGGCTCCCCCTTGATCGCGTTGCGGACGCCCAAACCGCTGGGCGGCCATCTCGCGCCCCACTCCGGTCGTCGCGGTCGGGCGAGGCGACGACCGCATCCACCCTACGGGTACCATCCCGCGTCCGGAGCGCAGTCCAGGGCCCTCCGCTCGGCCTCGATAGTTGTTGACACCACCCTCCAGTGGATCATCTTGTTGGGGTGGACGTAGCGGGCGCGGAACCGGCACGATGCCCACGTCCTCTCCTGCCGGAATCTGCTGAAGCGCCACCTGGTATTCTCGCGGCGGGCGATGGCGCAAGAGTTGCCGCTCATGTCGCCGTTGACGATCTGCATCACGTAATCGTGTCTCGGCCCTCCCCGGGAGTCGATGTAGACGTTGTGCGCGGGTCCTTCGCCGCGCTTCCTCGGTCGGTATGGTGGCCCGCATGGTTGCGGTGAGGAGCGCACCGACGAACGGCCTCGGGCCGGAGGAGGTCCGGGCGATCCGCGAGCTGCTGGTCGCCGCCTGGGAGACCGAGCCCGACGACTTCGGGGACGAGGACTGGGAGCACGCCGTGGGCGGGACGCACTTCATCCTCGAGGACGGAGGCGAGATCGTGGCCCACGCTTCGGTCGTCGAGCGGGAGCTCCACACCGGGGGCCACGAGCTGGCCACGGGCTACGTCGAGGCCGTGGGGACGCACCCCGAGCACCGCCGCCGGGGCCATGCGTCGGCCCTGCTGCGAGAGGTGGCCGACCACATCGACGCTCGCTACCAGCTGGGGGCCCTGGGAGGCGATCCCGCCTTCTACGTGCCCCTGGGATGGAGGGTCTGGGAGGGTCCCACGTTCGTTCGAACCGAGGAGGGGCTCGTGCGCACCCCCGAGGAGGATGGGAGCGTGCTCGTGCGCCCGACGCCCTCGACGCCGCCGCTCGACCTCTCCGCGCCGATCAGCTGCGATTGGCGCCCCGGCGAGGTCTGGTGACCGGGGGATCGTCGGCCTCCCCGATGGCCTTCCGGTAGACGCGCTCGTAGCCCGAGACCATCACGTCCAGGTCGAACATCGAGGAGGCTCGCTCCCGGCACGCGCCCGGATCCAGCTCGCCCGCTCGCCGGATCGCGTCCGGCAGCTGATCGAGCTCGTCGCAGACGAACCCGGTGACGCCGTCGCCCACGACCTCGGGGACCGATCCTCGCCTGCAGGCCACCACGGGGGTGCCGCTGGCCAGCGCCTCGGCCATCACGAGACCGAACGGCTCGTCCCACTGGATGGGGAAGACGAGACATCGCGCCCGGGAGAGCAGGTCCTTCTTCGTCTCGTCGTCGACCTCCCCGAGCCACTCGGTGTCGGGCCCGAGACGAGGTTCGACCTCCGCCTCGAAGTACTCGATCTCGTCCGGCTCGCTGCACTTCGCGGCCATCAGGAGGCGTCGGCCGGCCTCGCGGCACGCCTCGATCGCGAGGTGCGGGGCCTTCTCCGGCGACATGCGGCCCAGGAAGAGGGCGAAGTCCTCCTTCGTGTCGCGGAACGTGTAGTCGCGGACGGGGATGGCGTTGTGGACCATGTCGAACCACGGGATCTCCGGGGCGAGCTCGCGCTGCGCATCGGAGATCGCGACGAGTCCCACCCGGTGGGCCACCGAGCGGTAGTAGGCGCCGAAGTCGCCTCGCACGGGGCCGTGGGCCGTGAGGATGGTGGGAGCGCCGAATCCCGCCAGGAGGGGCCCGGCGGTCGAATGGTCGTGGACCACGTCGGGTTCGATCTCCTCGAGGATTGTCCGCGCCCTCGCGGTGTGGACGATCTCGGGCAGGGCCTCTCCCATCCGGTGGCTCGGAGGCTCCGCCAGCGTGGCACGGAACGTCGCGCTCGTCTTCGAGGGGGCGGCCGCGATGAGCGTGACGTCGTGGTCCCGCTGGACCAGCCGCTCGGTCAGCGAGGACACGAGCGACTCGATCCCGCCGTAGCCGCTGGGCGGGATGCTGTACCAGGGGGGCGCGACCATGGCGATGCGGAGACGGTCCCCACCCTCCCCGTCCTGCGACGCACGGAGCAGCGGGTCGGCAGGGGGAGTCTCTATCGCCATCGGCTCGTCTCAGACCGTTGTGGGCTGGAAGAAGGCCTGCCGCACCGTCGCGATGCGGTGGCTCTCCAGCACGTCGATCTGTCCCTCCGCCCGCTCGATCAACGCCGCGAAGTCCACGCCCTCCCACCCTTCGACCTCGGCGCGGATCTCCGAGAGGTTCCTCCACAGCGAGCGCTTCCCCTCGATCCCCAGGCGAAGGACCTCGAGCTCCTCGAGCCTGCTGAGGGGCGAGTAGGCCAGGAGCCGCCCGTTCAGCTTGAGGCGGGCCAGGCGCTCCACCAGCCAGACGGCGCCGTCCTTCACCGGCGCGCGCCCCACGCCGGCCATCTCCATCAGCTCTTCGAGCGTCGCCCGGTCCTCCTCGATCTCCCGCACCACGCGCATCAGGTCGTCGCCCAGGGGAGAGCCCTCGTTGCTCTTCATGCTTCGCCGGGCCAGCTCCACGGCGCCGCGGGAGCCGGCGAGGTGGTCGGCGAGGTAGATCGAGAGCAGCCGCTTCTCCATGCCGCGGGTCCTTCCCCATCCGGCGCCGCCCCAATCCGCGGGGGCTAGACTCTCCTCGTGGACGGGGGGGGAGTCGACGGCGACACGCGCATCCTCACCGTCCCGAACGTCCTCTCGTTCGTCCGCATCGCCGCGATCCCCCTGTTCGTGGTGCTGCTCCTGGACGAGGGGGCGAGGCTCTGGGGCTTCCTCGTGTTGGGGGTGGTCCAGGGGACCGACTGGGTGGACGGGTTCGTCGCTCGCCGGTACGGACAGGTGACCGAGCTGGGGAAGGTCCTGGACCCGCTCGCTGACCGGCTGGCGGTGGGGGCGGCGCTGATCACGTTCGTCCTGGCGGACCTGTTCCCGCTGTGGGCGGCGCTCCTCGTGCTCGTGCGCGACGGGCTCGTCCTCGTCGCGGTCGGCGTGCTGGCTCTCATCGGCGCGCCCCGGATCGAGGTGCGCCGGATCGGGAAGATCGCCACCTTCGTGCTGATGTGGGCCATCCCCATGATCGCCTGGGGGAACGCCGGTTTCCTCCTCGACGACGTGATGCTCGTCCACGGGTGGATCTGGTTCGGGGTGGGCTACCTCGAGTACCTCGTGGCCACCGGCGCCTACGTGGTCGACGTCCGGGAGGCGCTGCGGGGGCGACCGCCCTCGCTCGAGGGCTGACCCGTGGGCCGCGGGCCCGTGGGTATCATGGCGCGATGAAGGCCGTCATCATGGCGGGCGGCGAGGGCACCCGGCTCCGTCCGCTCACCAGCAACCAGCCCAAGCCGATGGTCCCCATCGTGGGGCGCCCCATGATGGAGCACGTGCTCCACCTCCTCGAGCGGCACGGCTTCGACGAGTCGGTCGTGACCGTGCAGTTCCTGGCCAGCGTGATCCGCAACTACTTCGGCGACGGGGACGACATGGGGATCGACCTCGCCTATGTGACCGAGAACGAGCCGCTGGGGACGGCCGGCAGCGTCAAGAACGCGGAGCACTTCCTCGACGAGACCTTCCTCGTGATCTCCGGCGATGCCGTCACGGACATCGACCTCACGGAAGCCGTGGCCTTCCACCGCGAGAAGGGCTCGGCCGTGACCGTGGTGCTGAAGCGCGTGGAGAACCCCCTGGAGTTCGGGATCGTGATCGCCGACGACGAGGGCCGGATCGAGCGCTTCCTGGAGAAGCCGGGCTGGGGCGAG
>DASUTW010000007.1:0-3701 GCA_036374395.1 Actinomycetota bacterium | reverse complement strand
GTCGCCGCCCTCCCCGACCACCGGCTCGAAGCCCAGGGCGCGGTACTCGTCCAGCTCCGTCCGGAGGTCGCTCGGATGACCCGCCGCGCGGGCGACCGGTCCCCCGACGTCCTCGCGCACCACCCCCACCCCGCCCCCGTGCCACCTGAGCCCGCGGCCCCGCTCCAGCGACCGGCTCAGCCGCGCGACCCGCTGGACGTCCCCTGATCCCGCCCGGACCGCCAGGGCGAGGACCCGACGTCCATGCGACGGGAGTCCCGCTACCCGCAACGCGTCCGCCAGCCACCGGAGGTGGCTCCGGGCCCGCGCGGCCTCCAGCTCCGCGATCGGGACCGCCTCTCGCGCGACCCGCGCAAAGACGTTCTCGGTGCGGGCGCCGAGCACGACCCCCTCGAACGGGTTCTCTCCGACAGCCACCTCCTGGGCCACGTCGCCCTGCACGCCCAGGACGAGCTCCAGCCCGGGAGGGAACCCCGGGAACAGCGGGCCCACCCGCACGTCGAGGCGGTCGAGCTTCAGCCCGTCCCGGTCGTCGGCCCGCCCCGGCAGAGGACGTCCGTAAGGCACGCCCCCAGTCATCCCCTTCCCGCCCTGCCCGTACGGGCCGATCCCCCGCCAGACGGAGGGCTCGACGTCGGGCCAGGCATCGTCTCGGACGCCCTCACCCGCGAGGAGGCGCTCGTGCTCAGCGCGGACGATCGAGGGCAGCGCGCCGCCCTCCACGACCCGCAACCCGGGCAGCGCCGCCCCCAGCGGATCGTCCGGCGCGCCGTCCGGAAGCCACTGGAACGCAAGCCTGGGCGCCGGGATCTGGTCATGCGCGAGCATCACCGCAGGCAGCAGGCGCTCGGTCAGGAACCCGGCGACGACGAGCGCGTCGGCCGCCCGGGGCGAGGGCGTCGGCGCCAGGACCGAGGACAGGTCGAGGTGCTGGGCCGCGCGCCGCCCCCCTACTCCCGCCACGACGAACACGGGCGTCGGCGCCCCCGCCGCCACGCGCGCCAGGGCCCGCCTCAGGCCCACCGGAACGCCCCCTCCCGCCAGCCGTACAGGATCCCCAGCACGAGGATCGTGATGAACATCAGCATCTCGATCCCGGCCATGAGGCCCTCCTCCAGGAAGACGACGGCCCACGGGTACATGAAGACCATCTCCATGTCGAAGGCGAGGAAGACGAGCGCCATCGCGTAGTAGCGGACGTGGAAGCGGCTCCAAGCGTGCGTCTCGGGGCCCCGGCCCCCCAGGAACGGCACGCGCGACGGCGCCGTCGTCACCGGGGGGTTCAGGACGTCCCCCGCCCACCGAAGGACGAGGAAGCTCCCCGTCCAGAAGAGGAAGACGACGAGGGCGGCGCCGAGCGCGGTCATCTACGCCTCCGCGTAGTCCTCGGGGTTCTCCTCGAACTCCTCCTTGCAGTCCACGCTGCAGAAGTAGTAGGTCCTGCCCTCGTGCTCGAACGTGGCCGCCGCCTCGCTCTCCTCCACCGTCATCCCGCACACTGGGTCGATCGCAGCCATCGGAGTCTCCTTCGGTCGTCTCTCGCGCACACGATACCCGGGGTCGTCACGGGACCGTCGTTCCGGCTACCCTCCCGGGCGATGGGCATCGCCAGGAGCGCGCTGCTGTGGGCGTCCACGAACCGGACGCTCCGCCGGATGGCGCCCCGCGTATGGTTCGTGCGGCGGGCCCTGCGTCGGTTCATGCCGGGCGAGACGCTGGAGGACGGCCTGGAGGCCGCCGAGACCTTCCGCCGGCTCGGCATCCCCACCCTCTTCACCCACCTCGGGGAGAACGTGGCCGACCAGTATGAGGCGATCCAGGCCACCGAGGACTACCTTCGGGCGATCGACCGGGTCGATGAGCTGGGGCTCGATACAGAGATGTCGGTGAAGCTCACGCACCTCGGCCTCGATCTGGACCCGGGCCTCGCGGCCGAGAACTACCTGCGGCTCGTGCGACGCGCCGCCGAGCGGGGCGACACCGTCTGGATCGACATGGAGTCGAGTGAGTACGTCGAGCGGACGCTCGAGGTCTATCGCACGACCCTGGAGGCCTCGCCGAACGCCGGGCTCTGTCTCCAGGCCTACCTCCACCGCACTCGCGCCGATCTCGAGGACCTCCTCCCCCTGGGCCCCTCGATCCGGCTGGTGAAAGGCGCCTATCGCGAGCCTCCCGAGCTGGCCCTTCAGCGGCCCGACGAGATCGACGAGGCGTTCCTCGGGCTCTCGGTCACGTTGCTTCGGCATCTCCAGGAGGGGAAGGTGCGTCGCTACGCCGCCGGGAGCCACGACCTCCGCCTGCTCGGCCGCGTCGCCACCGCCTCGCGTGATCTCGGCGTCTCGGTGAAGGACTGGGAGATCGAGATGCTGTACGGGATCCGCCACGCCGAGCAGCTCGAGCTGGCTCGCCGCGGCTACCCCGTGCGCACACTGATCTCCTACGGGCCCGCATGGTACCCCTGGTACGTGCGCAGGCTCGCCGAGAAGCCCGGCGAGAACCTGGCCTACGTCCTGCGCAACGTCTTCAAGGCCGCCCCGACGGCCTCCGGGTGAGGCGCAGCAGCCGTCCGCCGAGCACCGCGACGGCGAGGACGGCGAGGCCCGCGAACAGCAGGGCCAGCGGCACGCCGAGCGTCTCCCCGAAGTAGGTGACGGCCGTCCCCACCAGGTAGCCGAACGCCCCCACCGACCCGATCGCCAGGAGGAGGGTCTCGCGCATCGGAACGCTCAGCACCATGAGCCCGGCGGATGTCCCCAGGCCCAGCAGGACGTTCCAGTCCATGCCGCCGCCGAAGGTCGGGGCCAACACCATGGCCAACGCGCCGAGGGCGGGAGCCATCGCGCTCGGAGCCAGCAGGCCCCGCCACCCGAGCACCAGCCAGGCGGCACCCACCGCCCAGATCGCGAGCATCGGGGCCCAAGCGGGCGCTTCACCGGACGGCGCCAGGATCGCTCCCGCGACGGTGACCTGGAGGGCCAGGAAGGTCGCGACCTGCTGCCCGGGCCAGCGTCGCACCCACCAGAGGGCGCCGGCGTACGCGAGCGACACGCCCCCTACGAAGAGCGACATGCGCTCCTCGGCCAGCTCCAGCACGTCGACGCCGAGGACGATGAGGCCCCACGCCAGCGACGCCACGGAGAGGGTCCACAGCACGCTCACCAAGCGGCGGATGGCCGGCTCGTCGAGTCGCGAGAGCACGATGCCGGCCACGAGGAAAGCTCCGGCGGTCCCGAACGAGGTCGCCAGACGCTGCCAGACCCGGAGGTCTCCCCATGCCTGACCCAGGGCCACGCCGGCGCCGGCCGCCGCGAGCACGGCCCCGAGGTAGCCGACGACCTCGACGATCAGGCCGCGGCGCGAGCCTCGGACCCGAGCGGCCTCGAACTTCGCGAGTGCCTCCGCCTGGGCCCGCGAGAGCAGCCCGGCCTCCATCCACCGCCTGAGCTCCTCCGAGAGGCGCGCAGGGACCCGAGGTCCTCCATCAGCGATCGATGCCGACGATCCCGAGCGCATCGCCGTCACGATGAGTCCGACCAGCGCCAGGACCACGATCAGCCCGATCGCCACCATCGGTCGCCACCTCCCCGATCACCATGCTCCCCTGGGGAGCAGACGACAAGAGGCATCCGCCCCGGGAGGAGGCTCGTTCAGAGGAGGGGGGACGGCGAAGCCGGCCTCAGCCGACCGCGCCCTCCATCTGC
>DASUTW010000006.1:0-8462 GCA_036374395.1 Actinomycetota bacterium | reverse complement strand
GAGCAGGTGGAGCGCGGATGGGAGGCCGCGAAGGGGTTCTTCGGTCGGCTGCCCGCTCGGAACTGCGAGGTCCGAGCCGTGCCCCCGGACCTCGAGGAGGACGCCCTCGACTACTACCAGGGACCGACCGACGACTGGTCCCGCCCCGGGATCTACTGGGTCAACACCGCGCCCCGTCCGCTGCACAGCCTCGCGCCCACCACCTACCACGAGGCCACGCCGGGCCATCACTTCGAGACGGCCCTCTCCGTGGAGGCGGAGGGGCGACACCCGATCCGCCGGCTGGGCAACGAGCTCCAGGGCGCGGCTTTCGGCGAGGGGTGGGGTCTCTACAGCGAGCGCCTGGCCGACGAGATGGGTCTCTACGTCGACGAGTACGAACGCCTGGGCATGCTCGAGATGCAGGCCCTCCGCGCGGCCCGTCTGGTGGTCGACACGGGGGTCCACGCGTTCGGGTGGGAGCGCGAGCGCGTCGTGGCCGAGCTGGAGGGAACCGGGCTCGCGCGCTGGATGGCCGAGGCGGAGGCGGACCGCTACATCGCGATGCCGGGCCAGGCGCTCTGCTACAAGGTGGGGCAGCTCGAGATCGAGCGGCTGCGCGAGGAGGCGTCCCGGCGGCCGGGATTCCGCCTGGCCGACTTCCACGACCGGCTGCTCGAGATGGGCTCGGTGCCACTCCCCACGCTGCGCCGCGAGCTAGCCGCCGCCGGCGGCGCGTAGAATCCACTGACCCGACGAAGGGGGGCTCCCATGGCCATGGTGACCGATCCCGTGTGCGGGATGCGGATCGACCCGGAGGACGCGGCGGCGACCGCCGAATACGAGGGGACCAAGTACTACTTCTGCTCCGAGGCCTGCCACGAGGCGTTCTTGGAGGATCCCGAGTCGTACGTGTCCTGAGGCATGACCCCGGATCGGATCAGCGAAGCCGAGCTCGCCGAGCGCGCGGGGATCAGCGTCGAGCACCTCCGGGAGCTCGCGGAGCTCGGGATCGTGGAGCCCGAGGACGGGACCGTCCCCCGGCGGGACGTCATGCGGGTGCGGGTCGTCCTGGAGCTCGAGGCGAAGGGGATGGACCCGGCATCGCTGGGCGCGGCGGTCGCCGGCGGCCACCTGACGCTGGGATACCTGGAGAGCGCCGGGCGGCGGTTCCCGCGGTCGGATCGAACGTTGGCCGAGCTGGGCGAGGAGATCGGCATCCCCCTCGAGACGCTGCAGGCGGCCTACGTGGCCTTCGGCCTCTCGCGCCCCGCTGCGGACGAACTCGTGCGTGAGGAGGACCTCCCCGTCCTCCGGGCGCTCCCCGTGCTGTTCGGGGCGGGCGTGGGGGAGGGCGAGGTCCTCCGCGCGGTGCGGGTCTGGGGCGACAGCGCCCGCCGCGTGGCCCAGTTCCAGACCCACTACTTCCACCACACGATCGAGGAGCCGTTCCGGGCCCGGGGGCTGCCCGACAACCAGGCGTTCGAGGCCGCGATCCGAGAGGTGGGCCTGCGCATCGGGCATTCGGGCGAGGAGATGCTGGGCTGGCTCTTCCGGCGACACTCGGAGCGCTTCCTGACGGAGCATCAGTTCGAGCACGTGGAGACGGCGCTCGAGGAGGCCGGCATCCGCCCGCGGTCGCCGAAGGGGGCGGAAGCCGTGGCCTTCGCGGACCTCTCCGGCTACACGCAGCTCACCGAGGAGGCCGGCGACGAGGTGGCGGCCCGCGTCTCGATCTCGCTCGCCCAGCTCGTGAACGAGATCGCCTCACGCCACGACGGGGAGGTCGTGAAGATGCTCGGCGACGGAGTGCTGTTCCACTTCGCGGACCCGGGGGACTCGATCCGAGCCTCACTGGACCTCGTCGACGCCGTTCGGCCGCGAGGGCTGCCGCCCGCCCACGTCGGGATCAACGCGGGGCCGATGATCTACGACGAAGGCGATTACTTCGGACGTACGGTGAACGTCGCGGCCCGCATCGCGTCCGTGGCGACGGCGGATCAGGTGTTCGTGGGGGAGGACGTGCTGCGCGAGGTGACGCCCGAGGAGTTCCGCCTCGTCGAGGTGGGCGGCTTCGCCCTCAAGGGGATCGCCGACCCAGTGAAGGTCTACGAGGCGCTGCCCGACTGAGCGCCGCGGCCGACGCATCGACCATCCGGAGGAAGCCTCCCACCACCTCCACGTACTCCTCGGGGTGGCTCGCGTGCGGCATGTGCCCCGCCTCCGAGTAGCAGTGGCGCGAGACCGCGGGGAGCGCTTCGGCGAGCCGGTCGATCGCCGCTCCGTACCACCCCGGACCGACGCCGCCCTCGGTGAGCAGTACGGGGCGCTGGAAGCCCCTGAGGGAGTCGAGGTCCACCCAACGGGAGCTTGGGTCCCGCACCTCTTCGGCGAAGGTCGCGGCGTTCCGGACCATGGTGGAGCGCAGGGCCTCGGGAAGCATGTCCCAGGCGCCGGGCCCCAGGGCGAGCTCCTCGACGAATCGTCGGGCCGCGCCCGCGTGATCCCCCGCCTCGATCTGCGCCCCTACCGTCTGCTCCTGCGCGACGGCGTCGTCGACGATCGGGCGTGCCCCATCGCCTTCGGGGATGAGCGAGGTGAGCGGGGGTTCGTGCGAGACGATGCTTCGGAGCAGCTCCGGCCGATGGGCCGCCAGCCGGAGGGCGATCACGCCTCCCGACGAGCTGGCGGCGACGTGAACCGGGCCGAGGTCGAGATCATCGATCAGGGCCGACAGGTCGCGGGCGTCGTCGAACGACCCCGTCGCGGGCGGGCTCTCGCTGTGACCACGCCGGTCGTACCGCACGACGGTGAAGTCTCGGGCGAGCCGGTCCGTGACCAGATCCCAGCTCCGGCGGTCGGTCCAGGATCCGTGGAGGAGGACCAGGGGCGTCCCGGCCCCCTCGACCTCGTAGGCGAGGTCGACGTCGTCCAGGTGCTGCAGCGTCGCCATCAGCATCCTCCCTTCGATCGGGTGGTCCCAGGGTGCGAGACGACGGGATCCGAGCGCATCGGTAGGCCTACCCATCCTCGATCCCGGGTGGGGTTGCCCCCTCCCACCGGGGTGGTGCCCGCATCCTTTCCGGTGCTAGGTCGCTGTGAGACGCTGAGACCGAGATGAGCGTGCGCGTGCTGATCGTCGACGACCAGGAGCCGTTCCGGATGGCGGCTCGGGCGGTCGTGGAGCTCACGGAGGGCTTCGAGGTCGTGGGCGAGTCCGAGACGGGTGAGGATGCCGTCGAGGCGGCGCGTGGCCTCCAGCCCGATCTCGTGCTGATGGACGTGAACCTCCCGGGGATCGACGGGCTGGAGGCCACGCGCCGCATCCTCGCCCAGGCCGCGGGGCGCGTGGTGGTGGTCATGGTCTCGACCTACGAGGCTGAGGAGTACGCTCCTCGCGCCGCGGAGGTGGGGGCCGCGGCCTACATCCCCAAGTCGGAGTTCGAGCCCGAGCGGCTCGAGAACGCCTGGTCCGCGGCGATCGCCTGAACCGGGATCCGCCCCCTCACCGTCGTCCCCTCCCCGGGCGCGGAAGAGACCTCCACAGTCCCGCCCAGCGCCTCCAGCCGGTCGGCCATGTTCTGAAGCCCGGACCCTCGCGGCGTCGTCTCGGGATCGAACCCGACTCCGTCGTCGGACACGACGAACAGGAGATGCCCGGTCTCCTCGGAGAGCCGGACGACCGCCGCGGAGGCCGCCGCGTACTTGGCGGCGTTCTGGAGTGCCTCCAGGACGCAGAAGTAGGCGTTGGCCTCGGTCTCTGGGGGGTATCGCCCGATCCCGTTCGGCTCCACCCGCACGGGGAACGGGACCTTGCGGGCCTGGGCCTCCAGCGCCGCGGCCAGCCCCTTATCCGCCAGCAGCGGGGGATAGATCCCTCTGGCCAGGTCGCGAAGCTCGTCGAGGGCCTGCTGGGTCTCGGCGCGGACCTGCGCCATGAGCTCGGCGGCCTTCTCCGGCTCCTTCCCGGCGAGGGTCTCCGCCAGGCGCACCTTCACCGAGAGCGCCACCAGCTGCTGCTGAGCGCCGTCGTGGATGTTCCGCTCCAGCCGGCGGCGTTCCTCGTCCTGGGCGGCCACGAGCCGCTGTCGGGACGCCCGGAGCTCCGCGATCAGGCGGACGTTCCGGAGCACCAACCCGGCCTGTGACGCGACGTCGCCCAGGAGCCTCTCGGTGTCCGGGGTCACGGTCTCTCCCCGCGGCATCGAGATCGCCAGCGCGCCGAGGAGCTCTCCCTCGTGCTTCACGGGGAGGGTCAGATCCACCCCGACGATCGGGGGTAGGTCTCCATCGGCCAGAGCGAGGGAGCGTTGGCGGGGCTCCACATCGTCCGGCCAGGAGGCCGCGGCTCGCAGGTTGCTCCCGACCCGGAGCCAGACCTCGGCACGGGCCGCTCCGGTCCCTTCGCCGAGGACCCTGGCCAGGCTCGGGAGAGCGTCGTCGGCCGAGTACTCGGACCCCATGCCATGGGCGAGGCGGGACAGGACCTCGTAGGGCGTGGCACGCTTCCCGTAGACCAGCCGGTTGGCGAGGCGCCTGGCCCGCACGCGGGCGGGCTGGAACGCCAGAGCGATGATGGCGGTCGCCAGGATCGTCAGGAACACGTTGCCACGGCTCCCGACCAGCGAGCCGATCCCCACCACGATGCCCACGTAGACGAGCGTCACGAACGCGGCCAGCATCCCGTAGACGACCGTCTTGTTGATGACGACGTCGACGTCGTACAGGCGGTACTTGAGGATGGCCACGGCCGTCGCTACGGGCAGCGACAGGAGCATCACCGCGAACAGCACATTCGACCAGGGGTCCGGGACGACGTCGCCGACGGCGACCGACAGCGTGACCAGGCCGCCCGCGTAGAGGAACCACTTCAGCTGCTGACGCTGTTCGATCGATGCCCGCCGGTAGCGGAAGAACACCGAAGCGATGCTGGCCAAGGCGAGGAGCAGGAGCGCCGGGATCAGCGGAGCGTCCTCGGCGGGCGAGGCGGATCCGCTGGGGTTGGGAAGGAAGCCGACGGGATTCTCCAATGGTGGGTGGATGTCGCCCATCGGTCCCTCGGTGAAGGCACCCAGTACGAACATGGCGGCGATGACCGCCGCGGAGAGCCAGGCAACGACCAGCCATCGGCGGGACGGCAGGTGACCGTCGGGGAAGAGCAGGAAGAGGAACGTCGGGATCAGGCCCACGGCGGGGAGCCAGGTCCACTGGCCGAACCAGCCCGCCAACCGGGGAGCGGGCAGGCTCCCAGGGCTCGTCAGGACCGCGTACTCGGCGTACTCGGCGCCGGCGAACCCCAAGCCCACGAGCAACGCAACCGCGAGGTACAGCCATCCGATGGCGTTCCGTGGAACCCGCGAGGCGATGAAGGCTCCGAAGCCCGCGAAGACGATGAACGCCGCAAGGAGGTAGTACTCGCGGCCTTCACCGGCGCTGACGTTCAGCTCCTGCAGATAGGAGCCGCTCAGGGCGATCACCACGAAGAGGCCGAACGTGACCCACGCCAGCCAGCGAGCGACGCGAGCGCTCATCGGACCGGGATCCGTCCCGTGACCGTCGTTCCCCGTCCCGGCTCCGAGGAGATCTCGACGGTGCCGCCGAGCGCGTCCAGCCGGTCGGCCATGTTCTGGAGGCCGGCTCCTCTGGGGGTGGCGGCCGGGTCGAACCCCTTCCCGTCGTCGGCCACGATGAAGACGAGGTCGCCGTCGTCGTGGCCTAGCGACACGACGGCTCGCGAGGCCTCGGCGTACTTGGCCGTGTTCTGGAGGGCCTCCAGCACGCAGAAGTAGGCCGTGGCCTCGGCCTCGGGCGGGTAGCGTCCCACGCCGTTCAGCTCCACGGTCACCGGGAAGGGGGCTTTGCGGGCCTGGGCTTCGATGGCCTCCGCCAGCCCCTTGTCAGCCAGCAGGGGTGGGTAGATCCCGCGGGCCAGGTCCCGGAGGTTCTCCAGAGCCTCCTGCGACTCGGCCTTCGTCTCTGCCGCGAGCTCCCTGGCCTTCACCGGGTCCTTCTCGATCATCGCCTCGATCAGCCTGAGCTTCACGGCCAGGGCCACGAGCTGCTGCTGGGCCCCGTCGTGGATGTTGCGCTCCAACCGGCGGCGCTCCTCATCCTGGGCGGCCACCAGCCGCTGCCTGGATGCCCGCAGCTCCTCGAACAGTCGTACGTTCCGAAGGAGGAGCCCCGCCTGGGCCCCGACGTCAGCCAGGAGCTTCTCCGTCGTAGGCGTCAGGGCCTCCCCCCGAGCGGGCGAGACCCCAAGCGCGCCAAGGAGGTCGCCGTCGTGCGCGACCGGCACGGCTGCCTCGACCGTTCGGATCTCCGGCAGGCTCTCGTCGACGATGGCGATGTCCTCGACCTGTGACCCGACGTCCGGCCACGCGGCGCCGAGGCGGAGCGAACCGCTCACCCGGAGCCACACCTCGGCACGAGCCGCGCCGGTCCCCTCGGCCAGGACCCGCGCCAGGCTGGGGAGGGCGTCGTCCGCCGTGTGCTGCGATCCCATGCCCTGCGCCAGGCGAGAGAGGACCTCGTACGGCGTGGCCCGCTTCCCGTAGACGAGGCGGTTCGCGAGGTGCCCGGCCCACCGCCGCACCGGCTGGAAAGCCAGAGCGATCACGGCCGTGGCCACGATGGAGAGGAACAGGTTGCCTCGGGTGCCGACGAGGGCCCCGATTCCCACGACGATCCCGACGTAGACGAGCGTCACGAACGCGGCCAGGGCTCCGTAGACGACCGTCTTGCTGATGACGACGTCAATGTCGTAGAGGCGGTGCCGCAGGATGGCGATGCCGAGTCCTACCGGGAGGCTGGCGAACGCCGCCGCGGACAGTACGGTGTTGACCCAGAGGTTAACCGCCTCGAGGTCGGACAGTCCGAGAGCCTGGAAGACGCCGTCGAGCACGAAGAGTGTGACGAGGACCGCAACCGCGAAGAGGAACCACTTGATCTGCTGCCGCTGCTCACGACCGGCGCGGCGGAACCGGAAGACGAGCGACGCGACGGAGCCCAGGAAGAGGCCGACGAAGAGGAGGTATCCGGGCCCTTCGATGAAGTCCGCCACTGGTCGGAGCGCCTCCACGCCGATCGGATTCGTGTGGCGACCGCCCGGATATGAGGCCGGATCCAGGGCGAACAGCACGGCCGTGATGAGCGCCATCGACAGGACCAGCCACAGGTAGGGTTTCCATCGCGCCGAGGGGACCCTTCCGTCGGGGAACACGAGCGGCAGGGTGGCGATCATGGCCAGGAGCCCCATCCACGTCCAGTCCCCGAGCCACCAGCCCCAGGCGAGGGCGGGGAGGGAGCCGGCGGCGACCGTCTGTCCGTAGCGCGCGTACATCTCCGAGAAGAAGGCCAGGGCGGGCAGGACTGCCACCCCTAGGAGGATCCATCCCACGGCATTCCGGGGCTCCCTCCCCACCACGAGAGCTCCCACGGAGCCCATCGAGATGAAGATCGCGGCGAAGAGGAGATTCTCGACGAGCCCGAGGCCCGCCCCCTCCCGGAGGATCTGCAGGGCGATGGCCATGCCGACCAGCCAGGTGCCCAGCACGACGGCCGACCATGCGACCCGCGCAGAGATTCGGGACGTCATGTCCGAGATTGTGCCCTGCGAGGGAGACGCGGGAAAGGGGGGCCTCCCCACGTCGAGAAGGTGCCTCCACCACCCCCTGGCGTCGTGGAGGCCGGGTGGGACCCGTGCTGTGGGCTGGCTAGTCTCCTGCGTCGGGACGTGGACCGTTCTCCCTGAGGAAGGTGAGGACGGCCATGACCCGCCGGTGGAGGTTCGGCTCCTCGGAAAGACCGAGCTTGTGGAACAGGGAGTTGATGTGCTTCTCGATGGCGCGTTCGGTGACGAAGAGGGACGCTGCGATGGCCGCGTTGTTCCTCCCCTCGGCCATGAGGGCGAGCACCTCCCGCTCGCGGTCGGTCAGGTGCGCGAGCGGCGACCGCTCCTCGCGGGAGCGGCGGGCCACCAACCCCTCCACGATCTTGGGGTCGAGGACCGAGCCGCCCTGGGCCACGTCGTGGAGGGCGCGGACCACCTCCTCGATGTCGCCGACCCGTTCCTTCAGCAGGTACCCGAGGCCCTCCGCGCCGTCCTTCAGCAGCTCGTAGGCGTACTCCTCCTCCGCGTACTGGGAGAGGACCACCACGCCCGTGCTCGGGTGCTCAGCGCGGATCGTCCGGGCGGCCTCGATCCCCTCGGTGGTCCTGCTGGGCGGCATCCGGATGTCGGTGAGGACGGCGTCGGGCCGGTGCTCTTTGACGGCGGTCAGCAGCGCATCCCGATCGGGGACCGTGGCGACCACCTCGACTTCCTCGGTCTGCGCGAGCAGGGCGGCCGTGCCCTCGCGCACGAGGTAGTCGTCCTCGGCGAAGACGATGCGCAGGGCCACCCGCGGATGGTAATACGGGAGCCATGACGATCCGCGTCGTGCTCGGGGACGACAACGTCTTGATCCGCGAGGGCGTCCGGG
>DASUTW010000005.1:0-3639 GCA_036374395.1 Actinomycetota bacterium | reverse complement strand
CCGAGCTCACGGCTCGCAGGGAGGCCCCCCGAACGCTCGCTCGAACAGCACGTTCGCCATCCCCTTCTTCAGGATGACGCGCTTCCCGGTCGGCGATCGCCACTCGAGATCGAAGAAGTGGAGATCCTCAGCCTCGAACGGGAAGACCTCCTCCGCGAAGGTGAACGAGAACACCCGCCCGGAGCCCGGACGGAACCTCACCGGCCCAGGGTGGGCTATCAGCTCGTCGCTGCCGTCGATCCGGAAGCGGATCAGAGCCGGAGCGCCTCGAAGGACCAAGTTGACGTTCGCGCTCACCTCCCTCGTGGCACAAACCCGGAACCGAAACCCCGGCACCCTTCGCCAAGCTCTGCTTGACGTGGCGACGTCGCGTCCGCGGAACTTGAAGGTCTGCTCGTCGAGCGCCGAACCACCGGTTGGCCGGTGGGCGATGAGCGCCTGAGGAACGACGAGCAGGGCCACCACCGCCAGGACCGAGGCCGGGAAGAGGATCCTGCGCATTCCCATCACCTCCTCCTATGAGTTCCTCGATTCTAATGCGGCGCCTGCGAAGGAGGCCTTCCAAGCCTCTGCTCCTGTGGAGCCGGCGGCACGTCCGTGGAGCCGGTAGGTGGGATCGGACTTCCCTGCCGGACCGAACGAGCTACGGCCCCCGCAGGTGCTGTTCCGGAGGGCGGTCAGCGGCAGCGGCGCGCGGCCCGCTGGGCCGCGCGCCGTTGCCGCTCTGCCTCCGCCGCAAACGAGCGCGCCTCCTCCCCGTCGAGCTCTCCGGCCGCCTGGACGGCCCGCGCGACGTCGCTCCACGCGGCCGAGATCCGCTCCAGGGCCTCCCGGCACGCCTCGATGCTCTCCCCTCTCCTGCCCACCTCGTCCTGCTGGTCCTGGAGGCCTTCCCGCAGCTCGTCGATCCTTCCCTCAGCCTCGACGAGCATCCGGCGGAGCTCCGCCACTTCGACCCTCGCCGACGCGAGCTCCTCGGTCGCGGCTTCCCGCTCGAGGTAGAGCCAGGTGGCCAGGACCGAGGCCACCACCCCCCAGATCACGATCAGCGCCCACGGAACGACCATGGATCGCGGGCTCGGCGAGTCACGGCGATCGACACGGTCTCGGGCGGCGCGGAGATCGTCCATGGCAGCCGAAGCATAGGGGCGGGGGTCGACAGGCTCAAGAAGGCCCCCCCACGGTCCGATGGGATGGGGGTGAGGCGGGTGCACGACGTCCCGCCGTCCGAGGCTCGCGAGAGCAGGGGGCTCGATCCATCATGACAGCCGATATGGGAATGGAAGAGGACGCGCAGCAGGTCGAGGGGCAGGGACCCGAGGCCGCCGCGCCCGAGAGCATCGTCGACGAGTTCAACACCTGGCTGGGCCACCTCGTGAACAGCGACGGGTCCGACCTCCACGTCAAGGTGGGGTCACCTCCGATGATCCGCTTGCGGGGCATCCTCCGTCGCGTCGAGCGCGAGCCGCTCACGGCGGGCGACACGCAGGCGCTCGTGGCCGCGATCGTCCCGGCCGACCGCCGCCGCCGGCTCGACGAGGAGGGGGAGGTCGACTTCGCGCACTCCCTCCCCGGCGTGGGGCGGTTCCGCGTCAACGCCTTCCGCCAGCGAGGCTCGATCAGCATCGTGCTCAGGAAGCTGCGGTTCGGGGGACCCGAGTTCGCGGAGATCGGCTTGCCCGAGGTGTGCCGGAGGCTGTCCGACGAGCACCGCGGCCTGATCCTCGTCACCGGCCCGACCGGGTCGGGGAAGACCACCACGCTCTCGGCGATGATCGAGCACATCAACAAGACTCGGCCTGTGCACATCGTCACGATCGAGGACCCGATCGAGGTCGTGTTCGAGGACAAGGTGGCATCGATCAACCAGCGCGAGGTCGGGCTGGACACCCAGTCGTTCCTCGGCGCCCTCCGCGTGGCCCTGCGCCAGGATCCCGACGTGATCCTGATCGGGGAGATGCGGGACCCGGAGACGGTGCGGACGGCGCTGCAGGCCGCCGAGACCGGACACCTCGTGCTCTCGACCCTGCACACCCTCGACGCCACCGAGACGGTGAACCGGGTCGTGGACTTCTTCCCTCCGCACCAGCAGCAGCAGATCCGGTTCACGCTCGCGGGCTCGCTCCGAGGGATCCTCTCCCAGCGACTCCTCCCCGCGATCGACGGCGACCGGGTCCCCGCGGTCGAAGTGCTCGTCAACACCGGGCGGATCCAGGAGCGGATCATCGACGCCAGCATGACGGCCGAGATTCGCGAAGTGATCCAGGAGGGCGAGTACTACGGGATGCAGACCTTCGAGCAGTCGCTCCTCCAGCTCGTTCAGGACGGGCAGGTCGCGGTCGAGGAGGCCATGGTCGCGACGACCGAGCCGCACGACTTCAGGCTGATGCTGGAGCAGGCCGGCATCACCGAGGTGGGCGCGCTGAAGACGGTCTGAGCCTGGGAGCTCCGGGGGCGAGACTCGAACTCGCAACCTACCGGTTAACAGCCGGCCGCTCTACCGATTGAGCTACCCCGGAAGACGGGCGCGTGGAGCGTCCGAAAGCAAAGTGTACCAGCGGCCGCCGGCACCCTACTCCAGGTAGTCGCGGAGTTTCTGCGAGCGGCTGGGGTGGCGGAGCTTGGAGAGGGTCTTCGACTCGATCTGACGGATCCGCTCCCGGGTGACGCCGAACTCCCGGCCCACCTCCTCGAGCGTGCGGGGATGGCCGTCCATCAGCCCGAAGCGCAGCTCGATCACCTTCTTCTCGCGCTCGGAGAGCGTGTGGAGGACGGACTCGAGCTGTTCCTGGAGGAGGATGAAGCTGGCGGCGTCCACAGGGACGATCGCCTCGGCGTCCTCGATGAAGTCCCCCAGGTGAGAGTCCTCCTCCTCGCCGATCGGGGTCTCCAGCGACACCGGCTCCTGGGACACCTTGAGGATCTCGCGGACCTTCTCGGGCGAGAACTCCATCTCCCGGCCGATCTCCTCGGGGGTGGGCTCGCGGCCCAGGTCCTGGAGGAGCTGGCGCTGGATGCGGATCAGCTTGTTGATCGTCTCGACCATGTGCACCGGGATGCGGATGGTGCGGGCCTGGTCGGCGATGGCCCGGGTGATGGCCTGGCGGATCCACCAGGTGGCGTAGGTGGAGAACTTGAAGCCCTTGTTGTAGTCGAACTTCTCCACGGCCCGGATGAGGCCGAGGTTGCCCTCCTGGATGAGGTCGAGGAACAGCATGCCCCGGCCCACGTACCGCTTGGCGATCGACACGACCAGGCGCAGGTTGGCCTCGATGAGCTTCTTCTTGGCCAGCTGGCCGTGGCGCTCGGTGCGCTGGAGCTCGCGCAGGCGGGTCGGGGTGAGCTTGCGGCCGTTGTCGGTGGCCTTGTCGATCTCGGCGGTGGCGGCCTCGCCCTCGTCGATCGCCTTGGCGAGGATGACCTCCTGCTCCGCGGTCAGGAGCGGGACCTTGCCGATCTCCTTGAGGTACATCCGGACGGGGTCGTTGGTGGGGGCCTTGAGGGCCAGCTCCTCGTCGCGGGCCGACCGGGCCTCGCGGGCGAACTCCTCGGCGTCGAGCTCGTCGACCATCTCGACGACCTCGATGTTCTCGTCCTGCAGGTGCTGCAGGATGTTGTCCATCTGCTCGGCCGAGACGT
>DASUTW010000004.1:0-9525 GCA_036374395.1 Actinomycetota bacterium | reverse complement strand
CGCCTCCACCGGCGGGCTCGACCCCGACCTGGAGCCGGGGTCGCTCGTCATCGCCTCGGACCACCTGAACCTCCTGGGCGAGAACCCCCTCCGGGGCTGGCGCGACGAGGAGGGTCGGCCGGTGTTCGTGGACCTGACGCGCGTGTACCCTCCGGAGCCTGCGGAGGCCGCAGAACGGGCCGCCCGCGAGGTGGGACTCCCGTTCGCGAGGGGCGTGTACGCTGCGATGCCGGGTCCCACCTACGAGACGCCGTCCGAGGCCGAGATGCTGCGGCGGCTGGGAGGCGACGTGGTCGGGATGTCGGTGGTTCCCGAGGCATGCGCCGCGGCGGCGCTGGGGATGCGGTGTCTGGGCCTCTTCTGCGTCACGAACCGCGTGGGGGTCCACGTGAGCCACGAGGAGGTGACGCGGGTGGCGGCGGCGTTCGCCGACGGCCTGCGCGAGCTGCTGCGGCGGGTCCTGCCCGCCCTGGGAGAGGAGTGAGCCGTGTGTGACGTCAAGGATCCGAGTCTCGCCGAGACGGGCCGGGAGCGCATCGAATGGGCCGGGCGCGAGATGCGCGTCCTCGGCCTCATCAGGGAGCGCTTCGAGAAGGAGCGTCCCCTGGACGGGCTCCGCGTCGCCGCCTGCCTTCACATCACGACGGAGACGGCGAACCTCCTTCGGACGCTGCGCGCGGGCGGGGCCGAGGTCGCGGCCTGCGCCTCGAACCCGCTCTCGACCCAGGACGACGTGGCCGCGGCCCTCTGCGACGAGGGCATCGCCACGTTCGCCATCCGGGCCGAGGCCAACGACGCCTACTACGCGCACATCAGGTCGGTCCTCGACACGAGGCCCCACGTCACGATGGACGACGGCGCGGACCTCGTGAACGTCCTTCACGAGGAGCGGGCGGAGCAGGCCGGCGAGGTGCGGGCGGGGACCGAGGAGACCACCACCGGCGTGATCCGCCTCCGGGCCATGGCCAAGGCGGGCGCCCTCCGCTACCCGATCGTCGCCGTGAACGACGCGATGACGAAGCACCTCTTCGACAATCGGTTCGGGACGGGGCAGTCGACGATCGACGCGATCATGCGGGCCACGAACTTCCTGCTGGCGGGGCGCACGGTGGTTGTCTGCGGCTACGGGATGTGCGGTCGTGGGGTCGCCTCCCGGGCCCGGGGCATGGGATCGCAGGTCGTGGTGACCGAGGTCTCTCCCCTCGCCGCGCTGGAGGCCGCGATGGAGGGCTACCGCGTGATGCCGATGCGCGAGGCAGCCCGAGTGGGAGACATCTTCGTCACGGTCACCGGCGACACGAGCGTGATCCGCGAGGAGCACCTCCAGGCGATGAAGGACGGTGCGGTCCTGGCCAACGCCGGGCACTTCGACGTCGAGATCGACAAGGAGGCGCTCTCGAGGCTCGGCGGCGAGCCCAGGCGCCTCCGGGGGTCGGTCGACGAGTACACCATGCCCGACGGGCGGCGCATCGCCCTCCTGGCCGAGGGGCGGCTGGTGAACCTGGGCGCCGCGGAGGGCCACCCGGCGGCCGTGATGGACATGTCGTTCGCCAACCAGGCCCTGGTCGTGGAGTGGCTGGCTGGTCGCGAGGGCCTCGAGCCCGAGGTTCTGACGGTGCCGGACGAGATCGACGCGGAGGTCGCGGCCCTGAAGCTCCGGGCGATGGGGATCGAGATCGACGAGCTCACCCCCGAGCAGGAGCGCTACCTCGGCTCGTGGGAGATGGGGACCTGAGCGGGGTCAGCGTCGACGCGGTGTTCGAGCGGTTCCCCGCCTCCGTGCGGGGCGCGGTGGTCGTGCGCGGGGTCGACCCCGACCCGCATCAGGTTCGCCTCACCCAGGCGGTGGTGGTGGAGGTCGGCCCCTCGCGCGCCGTCCGGAACCTCGAGCTGGGCCAGGTCACCGTCGACGTGGCTCCGCGCGACCGCGTGATGATCCCGTTCGAGGTCCCGTTCGCCGACCTGGAGCCCGGCTGGTACACGGTCCAGGCCGAGGTCGACGTGGACGGACAGGAGAGCGAACGAGGCCCGCGAGAGGCCGAGCGCCGGTTCTGCGTGGCCTGGCCCAGCGAGGCCGTGCGACGGGGGAGCGTCGAGGCCGGGCTCCGGATCAAGGTTCCGGGGAGTCGCGGCGCTGCGATCGATCGGCTCGTCCTCCGGGCGGACTCGGCGGCCGTCCACTGGCGGCACGCGGCGGCCCAGGAGCCGGGGTTCCGGGAGTTCGGCGACCTGAAGGTGACGGCGGGGCGTCGCCGGCTCCACGTCCTGGACGACGAGTACGAGTGGAGCACGGGGTCGCGGACCACGACGATCTACCCGGTGCTGCGGGGGGACGAGGAGCTGACCTTCGAGCTGGATCGGCGTCACCGTCAGGGGAAGCCGATCCAGCGAGGCCCCTGGTCCGCCACCCTCTCGCTCCCCTGAGCGTCCGCGTCGGACCCCCTCGCTACGCTGGCCCGGTGCTCGACGCGATCTTCCCTCCGAGGTGCCTGGGCTGCTCGCGGCGGGGCGTCCTGCTCTGCGAGCGATGCGTGGAGAACGTCGGGGTGATCGTGCCTCCGCTGTGCGAGCGGTGCGGGCGGCCCTGGGCGGCCCCGGTCGAGGCGTGCGCCGACTGCCCTCCCGGGGGGATCGACCTGGCCCGCAGCCCGTTCCTGTACGAGGGGCCGATCGCGGCGGCGATCCGCGGCATGAAGTTCGGGGGGTGGCGGGCGCTGGCGCCGCGGCTCGCCGCCGCGATCGGCGCCGTGCTGCCCGAGCCGGGGGTGGACGCCGTCTGCTGGGTCCCGCTGTCGGCCCGCCGCCGCCGCCGCCGCGGGTTCGACCAGGCCGAGGTGCTGGGCCGCCGTGTCGCGCGCCTCCTCGGCCTCCCCGCCGCGGGCCTCCTCCGGAGACGGCGCGACACGGCGGCCCAAGCCCGGCTCGGCGGCGCCGAGCGGCGGGCCGCCCTCGTGGGGGCCTTCCGGGCCCGACGCCGGGTTCCGCGCTCGGTCCTCCTGGTGGACGACGTGCTCACCACCGGAGCCACCGCCGCGGCCTGCGCCGCGGCCCTGCGGGAGGGAGGGGCCGACCGGGTGGTGGTGGCCACCGCGGCGAGGTCGGTCCGGGGTCCCTTCCCCGCCGGGACCTTCGGCGGTTCTCCGGGACCGGCACGTCGGCTATGATGGCCGGAGATGGAACCCGTGTCCGGGTCTGTGGTTGCCCGGGGATGTTCCCCGGTAGTCGATGCCAGCCGCAGGCGAAACGACCCACGTAAGGCAACCCTTGGTTGCTGAGCATGGTGCGGCTTAGATGTAAGTCCTGCCCCGGTACGCCGGGAGAAGGTGCTAAGCCGTCCTCCGGGCGGCGAACCCCTCAGCAGGCGAGTGTGGGGGCAAAGACCAGGTCAGCCGGGCGCGGGTTCCATCTCGTCCGTCTCCCCGGAGGTGGGGGGGCCCGCGGAGGAGGGGTGCCATGGACGTCGTTGTGAAGGCGACGAAGGGCCGCGTTCCCGCTCGGGCTCGTCAGGTCGTGGAGCGTAAGGCGGCGCGCCTGGCGCGCCACGACTGGAGGATCCGGCGCGTCGAGGTGAACGTGATCCAGGAGGCGAACCCGAGGGTGAGCGCCGGGCACCGGGTGGAGGGGTCGGCCTGGACCGACCGGCGATCCTTCCACGCCAGCGGCGCCGGGGAGACCCTCGAGGTGGCGGTGGAGCAGGTCGTCTCGCGTCTGGATCGCCAGCTGACGGGCCACGCCGGGAAGCGGCGCAGGAAACTGATCGAGGGAGCGAATCGGGTAAAATCCCGCCAGGTCCCGGAGCCCCCCGAGGTGATGGATGTCGAAGAAGGCCGCTGAGAAGGCGGGCGGCGACGCGCTGAAGGTCCTCATCGTCGACGACCACGCGCTGTTCCGTCGCGGCATCCAGATGGTCCTCGAGCAGGAGGAGGGGATCGAGGTCGTGGGCGAGGCCACCGACGGCCTGGAGGCGGTCGAGAAGGCCGAAGAGCTCATGCCGGACGTCGTCCTGATGGACGTCCGCATGCCGAAGCGCACCGGGATCGAGGCCACCTCCGCGATCAAGGACGCGATCCCGCACGCCAAGATCCTCATGCTCACGGTGAGCGACGAGGAGGAGGACCTCTACGAGGCCATCAAGGCCGGCGCCAGCGGCTACCTCCTGAAAGAGATCTCCACCGAGGATGTGGCCGATGCCATCCGCTCGGTCTGGACCGGGCAGTCGCGCATCTCCCCAGCCATGGCGTCGAAGCTGCTCAACGAGTTCCAGGCGATGTCGAAGCGGGCCGAGGAGCGGGAGAGCGTCCACACGCCCCGGCTCACCGATCGCGAGATGGAGGTCCTTCGCCTCGTGGCCAAGGGGATGAACAACCGCGACATCGCCAAGGAGCTGTTCATCTCCGAGAACACCGTGAAGAACCACGTCCGCAACATCCTGGAGAAGCTCCAGCTCCACTCCAGGATGGAGGCCGTGGTATACGCGGTGCGCGAGAAGCTGCTCGAGATCAAGTAGGCTCGGCCGGCGTTCGAGGGGGAGGATTCGGGTTGGCCGTCGTTCGAGATGATCGCGCGGGCGCGGTTCGGCGCGCCACGCTGCTCCTGGCCGGCGCCCAGATGGCGCTGTGGGCCGGGAACGGCGCGTACGCGGCGTTCGGGCCGCTGTCGATCGAGGAGCTCACCGGCCACGAGGGCACCGCGGCCCAGCTGTTCGGCGTCTACGCGCTCGCGGCGGCGGCGAGCGCGCTCGTGACGGGGAGGGCCATGGACCGCCTGGGCCGGAGGCCCGGCCTCCTCGGCGGCTACGTGCTCAACGCGGTGGCCGGCCTGCTCGCCTTCGCGGCGGTCCGGGCCGGCTCGGCTCCGCTCCTCTACGCGGCGGGGGGCCTGCTGGGAGCCGGCACGGCCGCGGCGCTCCTGGGGAGAGCCGCGGTGGCCGACATGTACCCGCAGGAGCGCCGCGGCCGTGCCGTGGGGCTCCTCCTCGTCGCCGGCACCTTCGGCGCCATCGGAGGCCCGCTGCTCGCCGGAGTGATCCACACGCTCGCCTCCTCGGCGGGGGTGGCGGAACCGCTGGCCTTCCCGTGGCTGCTCGTCCCCGTCGTCGCGCTGGTGGCCGCGGGGCTCGTCGCGGCGATCCGCCCGGACCCCCGGGAGCTCGCCGCTCCGGGGCCCGCGCCGACCGCCGCTCCGCGCAGGCCCCGCGAGATCCTCCGCCTCCGCCCGGCGGCCACGGCCGTGGTGGCGATTGGGATCGCCCACGCCGTCATGGTGACGTTCATGGCCCAGCTCCCGTCCTCGATCCACCGTCACGGTGCGAGCGAGGTGACCGTCTCGATCGTGGTGAGCCTCCATCTCGCCGGCATGTTCGCGTTCTCGCCCGCGTTCGGGGGGCTGATCGACCGGTGGGGTCGGAGGGCGGGCCTCCTGGTGGGGGCCGCGCTCAGTGCCTCGGGCGTGCTGCTGGGCGTGGCGTTCCCCCGGCCGATCGGCGCGGGGACCGGGCTCCTCCTGATCGGCATGGGGTGGTCGGCCTCCTACCTCGGGTCGACCGCGGCCGTGAGCGACATGGCCACGCCCTGGGAGCGTGGAGGAGCGCTCGGCGTGACCGACCTGGTCGCCTCGCTCGCGTCGGGCGTGGGCGCGATCGCGGGCGCGAGCCTGCTCCGGGCCGCGGGCCTCCCGGCCCTCGGGGCCGCCGGCCTGGCCCTCCTCGGGCTCGTCGTGGTCCTGCTCGTGCCGCTCCGCGAGCCGAGCCCGGGACGCTGGGAGCCGCAGCGCACGGCGAGCCCGACCGTATAATCGGAAGCCAGTCCGCAGGGAGGGTCCTCAGGTGGTCTTCAGCAAGGTCCAGCAGATCGGTGAGAAGCGCGAGCAGAAGCGGCTCTCCCATTGGGTCGAGCTCGTCTCCTCGTACGAGCCCGAGACGGAGGACCTCACCGACGACCAGCTCCGGGGCAAGACCGACGAGCTCCGGGCGCGCCTGAAGGAGGGCGAGACGCTCGACGACCTCCTCCCCGAGGCCTTCGCCGCCGTCCGGGAGGCCGCCCGCCGCACGATCGGCCAGCGCCACTACGACGTCCAGGTCATGGGGGCCACCGTCCTCCACCAGGGGAAGATCGCGGAGATGAAGACCGGCGAGGGGAAGACCCTCGTCTCCACGATGCCGATCTACCTCAACGCGCTGGCCGGCGACGGCGTCCACGTCGTCACCGTCAACGACTACCTGGCCAAGCGCGACTCCGAGTGGATGGGGCCGATCTACCGCGCGCTGGGGATCTCGGTGGGGCTGATCCAGTCGCAGATGCGGCCCGAGGAGCGGCGCCCCAACTACGCGGCCGACGTCACCTACGGCACCAACAACGAGTTCGGCTTCGACTACCTCCGGGACAACATGGCCATGCGGCGCGAGGACATGGTCCAGCGCGGCCACCACTTCGCGATCATCGACGAGGTGGACTCGATCCTGATCGACGAGGCCCGCACCCCCCTGATCATCAGCGGCCCGGTCCAGGACTCAGCGAAGTGGTACCAGACCTTCGCCCGCATCGCCCCGAGGCTCAAGCGCGACCAGGACTACGAGATCGACGAGTCGAAGAAGACGGTGGCGGTGTCGGAGGACGGCGTGGCCCGCGTCGAGGACTACCTCGGGATCGAGAACCTCTACGAGCACGTCAACACCCCGCTCGTCCACCACCTGCAGAACGCGATCCGGGCCAAGGAGCTCTACAAGCGGGACGTGGACTACATCGTCCAGGACGGCGAGGTGCTGATCGTGGACGAGTTCACCGGCCGGGTCCTCCACGGTCGCCGCTACTCCGAGGGCCTCCACCAGGCGATCGAGGCCAAGGAAGGCGTCCGGATCAAGGAGGAGAATCAGACCCTGGCCACGATCACGATCCAGAACTACTTCCGTATGTACGAGAAGCTCGGGGGGATGACCGGGACGGCCAAGACCCAGGCCGCCGAGTTCGAGCAGGTCTACAAGCTTCCCGTCGTCACGATCCCTACGAACCGCGACATGATCCGGCGCGACGAGAACGACCTCATCTTCAAGTCCGAGGACGCGAAGTGGACCGCGCTGATCGACGACATCGTCGAGCGGAACGAGAAGGGCCAGCCGATCCTCGTGGGCACGGTCTCGATCGAGAAGTCGGAGCACGTCTCGAAGCTGCTCCAGCGGCGGGGCGTGACCCACAACGTCCTCAACGCCAAGCAGCACGAGAAGGAGGCGACGATCATCGCCCAGGCGGGCCAGAAGGGCGCCGTCACGGTCGCCACCAACATGGCCGGCCGGGGCGTGGACATCATGCTGGGGGGCAACCCCGAGTACCTCGCCCGCCAGGACATGGCGGCCAAGGGCTGGGACAACGACCGGTACCTCCTCTTCGAGATGAACCCGGAGGAGCGGAAGGGATACGAGGAGGAGTACGGGCCGCTGTACGAGCGCCACAAGCAGACCACCGATGCCGAGCACGAGGTGGTGGTGGACCTCGGCGGCCTCTACGTCCTCGGCACCGAGCGCCACGAGTCGCGCCGGATCGACAACCAGCTGCGGGGTCGGTCGGGGCGCCAGGGCGATCCGGGGGAGTCCCGCTTCTACCTCTCGCTCGGGGACGATCTGATGCGGCTGTTCGCCTCGGACCGCATCGGCTCGATCATGAACCGCCTGAACTGGCCCGAGGACGAGCCCATCACGGCCAAGATGGTGACGCGCGCCATCGAGAGCGCCCAGCGCCAGGTCGAGGGCGTCAACTTCGAGCGGCGGAAGAACGTCCTCAAGTACGACGAGGTGATGAACACCCAGCGGAAGATCGTCTACGCGGACCGGCGCCGGATCCTGGAGGGCGAGAGCCTCCGGGACCGGGCGGCGGACATGGTGGGCGAGGTGATCCAAGGGATGGTCGCCGAGTACGTGAGCCCCGAGGTCTTCGCCGAGGACTGGGACCTCGAGGGGCTGCTGACCCAGATCCACCTCACCTACCCCAGCGACCTGACGATCGCCGACCTCAAGCCGATCGAGGATCCCCTCGAGCTGTCCGAGAAGGTGCTCCAGGAGGCCCTCGAGGCCTACGAGAAGCGCGAGGCCGAGCTGGGCGAGGAGACGATGCGGGAGCTGGAGCGGATGGTGTTCCTCAACATCATCGACAACCTCTGGCGGGAGCACCTCCAGGAGATGGACTACCTCCAGGAAGGGATCGGGCTGCGGGCCTACGGCCAGCGCGACCCCCTCGT
Source organism: Actinomycetota bacterium (assembly GCA_036374395.1). Classification (GTDB taxonomy): domain Bacteria; phylum Actinomycetota; class UBA4738; order UBA4738; family CALAEC01; genus DASUTW01. The sequence goes on along the minus strand of DASUTW010000004.1, from coordinate 1,299 downwards.
CGAGTACCAGAACGAGGCCCACGCGATGTTCGAGGCGATGAAGGCCACGATGATCGAGGAGTTCGTCCGGTACATCTACCGCGTCGAGGTGGTGCGGGAGGACGAGCCATCGCGCCCGCGCCCTCAGCGGATGGTGTCCGAGCACGGCGACCGGCAGGAGTCGGCCTCGCCGGGCGCCGGGACCTCGGGCAAGGTCCCCCGGAACGCCCCGTGCCCCTGCGGCAGCGGCAAGAAGTACAAGAAGTGCCACGGCGCCGCCTGAGCGCGGCGAGTGGCTAGCGCTCGGCCGTGAGGCCGAGGGAGCGGAGCTCGCGGAGCACGTCGAGGGTGCCCCCGGGGTCCCCCTCGCGGGGGGCGGGGTCCCTCCGGCGGCCCCTCCGCTCGCCGCGCCGACGGTCGCCCTCCCGCCGCTCCACCTGGGGCCAGGTGGGCCCGTCGCCGTTCGGGGTGCTCTCGTCATGGATCCGCGAGAAGCGCTTCCGGTAGTCGTCCACGGTGATGAGGACGGCGACCGGGCGCCGGCCGTCGCGGAGGATCACCGGCTCGCCGTCGCGCTGCAGAGCCTCCAGTGCGTCGTGCAGGCGATCGCGGGCCGCGGACCGAGAGGAGCGCCTCATAAGGCCAGTATCGGGCGCCGCTGACCAGGTCTCTATAGTCATTCGGGACCATTTCGCGACCCCCGGCATCCGCTACCATTCGGAGCGCCATGAGCGAGCACGCGGAGCGCATCCGGGGCCTCTCCCAGCGCCTCTCGAGCGCGAAGGAGTACCTTTGACCTCGACGCCAAGCGAGCGGAGATGGCCGAGCTGGAGGAGCGGCTCTCCGACCCGTCCCTCTGGGACGACCATGCTCGCGCCCAGCAGCTGACCACCAGGCTCGCCCGCCTCCGCGACGACGTCGAGCGCTACGAGGGCCTCGCCGAGCGGCTCGAGGAGGCCGAGGTGCTGGACCAGCTCCTCGACGAGCAGGCGGACCCCGACACCGAGCGGGAGCTGAAGGAGCACCTCGAGTCGCTGGCGGCCGACGTGGACCGCCTCGAGCTGGCCGCCCTCCTCTCGGGGGAGTTCGACGACGCCGACGCGATCGCCTCGCTCCACGCGGGGGCCGGCGGGACCGAGTCGCAGGACTGGGCGGAGATGCTCCTTCGGATGTACCTCCGGTGGGCGGAGCGTGAGGGGTTCGAGGTGGAGCTCGACGAGGTGAGCCCCGGCGAGGAGGCGGGCATCAAGTCGGCGACCGTCACCGTGAAGGGGAAGAACGCCTACGGCATCCTCTCGGCGGAGCGCGGGGTCCATCGTC
>DASUTW010000003.1:0-2238 GCA_036374395.1 Actinomycetota bacterium | reverse complement strand
CCGCTTGCTCTGCCTCTGAGCTACCCCGCCGCGCCCGTCTCAGTCTAGCAACCGTCTCGTGCCGGGAGCTGGAGGTGGGACTCGAACCCACGACCCCCGCCTTACCATGGCGGTGCTCTGCCGAGCTGAGCTACTCCAGCGCAACCGGTGCCATGATAGTGGCTGACATGCGACATCGCCCACTGGCGCTCGCCGTCTGCCTGCTCCTGGCGGCGTGCGGGGCCGAGGAGCCTAGACGGTCCGACCCCTCTCCCTCCCCGGAGGACCTCCCCTTCCCCACCGACGCCACGCTCGTGATCGAGCCGGTCCAGGGCGACGCGGTGAGGCTCGAGGTCGCGATCGCGGACACGGATGAGGAGCGGACGCGCGGCCTCATGGAGGTGGCCGAGATGCCCGACGACGTCGGCATGGTCTTCCTCCACGAGGAGCCCACCGAGAGCGACTTCTGGATGAAAGACACCCTGATCCCGCTGACCGTGGCGGTCTGGGACCAGTCCATGACGATCCGCCAGGTCGTGGACATGCAGCCGTGCCGGGAAGACCCATGCGAGATCTACGACATCACCCTGGCATGGGTGGGAGCGGTGGAGGTGAACCAGGGAGCGCTCGAGGCCGCCGGGGTGGGGGTGGGAGACACCGTCCGCCTGGAGGGCTAGCCCGACCTCAGGGCGCCGGCGGATCCCTCCAGGGTTCGTGGGGGGAGGAGGATTCGAACCTCCGTAGGCTACGCCGGCGACTTTACAGGCCGCTCCCTTTGGCCGCTCGGGCATCCCCCCGCGCAAGATCAAGGGTATCCGATGGGAGGGACCACGTCCGTGTCCTCCTGGGCCATTGCTCTGCTCGGAGCGGGGCCGTATGATGCGCCCTGCCCCACGGACGAGGCAAGCGTTTCGGGGCGGCTCATGTCGTGCTTGCCCACCGTCCTAAGGAGGCAGCTGATGAAGGTTCGCGATGTCGTGGCGACCGCGGTCGCCACGATCCTCGTCCTCGGGCTGGCCGGACCCGCGTCCGCCGCCAAGCCGAAGACGAGGCTGATCAGCAGGGCCACGTCCGGAACGCCCGGCGACAACGACAGCTACAACCCGGTGCTGTCCGCGAGCGGCCGGTACATCGCCTTCGAGTCCTACGCGTCCAACCTCCCGGGCGGGAACGGGTCGAACGAGCAGGTCTACGTGCACGACCGCGTGACCAAGAAGACGCGGCTGGTCAGCAAGTTCGCGGGACAGCCGGGCACCGGCGACAGCTACGATCCCTCGATCTCCGGGGACGGCCGCTACGTGTCGTTCACGTCCACCGCGTCGAACTTCCCCGGAGGGGACGGGGCGACCGAGCAGATCTACGTGCACGACCGCGTCACCAAGAAGACCCGCCTCGTCAGCAAGACCCCCGGCGGAGCGCCGGGCGGCGGCCACAGCTCCGACTCGGCCATCTCGGGGAACGGGCGGGTCGTCGTGTTCGAGACCGAGGCCCCCAACCTGGGGGGATCCGGGGCCGACGAGCAGCTCCGCGTGTACAACCTCCGGAAGAAGAAGGGCCGCCTCCTCAGCAAGACGAAGGCGGGGGTGCCGGGCGACGGCACGAGCAACGACCCGGCGATCTCTCACTCGGGTCGGTACGTCGTGTTCGAGACCGACGCCCCCAACCTGGGAGCCAACAACAGCCCCGACGATCAGATCGCGCTCTGGGATCGGAAGACTGGCCGGATCCGGATCGTGAGTCGCAGCAGCAGCGGCGCGAAGGCCGACGGCGACTCGGACGACCCGAACATCTCCGCGAACGGGCGGTGGGTGACCTTCAGCGCGGACTCCACGAACCTGGGGCCGGCCGACGGGACCTACGATCAGGCGTACCTCCGGGACCTCGCCAAGCGGAAGACCCGCCTCGTGAGCAAATCGAGCGGGGGGGCGATCGGCGACGACGACAGCGGGGACGGAGCGGTCAGCGACGACGGGCGCTTCATCGTCTTCGAGACGTTCGCCCCGAACCTGGGAGCGAACGGCGACTTCCAGATCCTGCTTCGGGACATGAAGAAGAATATGACCAAGCTGATGAGCAGGGACGCGGCCGGCGCCCCTGGGAGCTGGGCCTTCATGTCCAGGGGCCAGCGGACCATCACCCCGGACGGGCGCTTCGTGTCCTTCGACGCCAGGGGCACCAACCTCCCCGGCGGCGCGGGCGGCTTCAACCAGACGTACATCAGGGGCCCGCTGATCTAGGGCGGGGGGCGCCGCCGGCGCC
>DASUTW010000002.1:0-3657 GCA_036374395.1 Actinomycetota bacterium | reverse complement strand
AGCAGGGCGTGGCGGAACGCGTACCCGTCTCCTTCCGTGACCAAGAGCCGCCGCTCGACGGCCTCGCGGAGCGCGGGCTCCAGGCCGTCCGCGGGGACCGCCGCCACCTCGGCCACCAGGCCGTGATCGAAGCGCCGCCCGGCCACGGCCCCGATCCGGAGGATCTCCAGCGCGGGGTCAGAGAGGGTGCCCACCCGCCCCAGCAGGAGGGCGTCGAGCGACTCGGGGATCCTCTCGCCGCTCCCCGTGGCCAGCTCCTCCACGAAGAAGGGATTCCCCTCGGACCGCGCGTGGATCCGCCGGACCAGGTCCTCGGCCACGGCTTCCCCGGTGAGCCCGGCCAGGTGGTCGGCGATCTCCTCGACCGTGAGCGGCGGGAGCCGGAGCGTCTCCACTCGCTCCGTCCGCCCCGATTCAGCCAGCCACGCCCCCAGTGGATGGCCTGGGTAGGGCTCGTCGGTCCGATGCGTCCCGAGCACCAGCAGTCGCTCGGTCTCCACGGCGCGGGAGAGATACGCGATCAGGTCCAGGGTCGACCCGTCCGCCCAGTGCAGGTCCTCGAGCACGAGGACCAGGGGGGTCTCCTCCGCCAGCTCGCCGATGAGGGCCCGAAGCTCGACGAACAGCCGGGTCCGGGACGAGGCGCTGGTCGGGCCGGCCGGCTCGGCGGCCCGGACGGGTACGTCGGGGACGAGCGCGGCCAGCTCGGGCCGGTCGGCCAGCAGCGACTGGAGCCGCGGGCGTCCGAGCTCGGTGGTGAGGCCCCTAAGCGCCTCCGCCACGGGGAGGTATGGGAGCGTGCCCTCAGCCAGGCTCACGCAGCCTCCGCTCAGCGCTCGCGCCCCCCGTTCCCGGGCTCGATCGGAGAGCTCCCGCACCAGCCGGGTCTTCCCGATCCCGGCCTCTCCTCCGATGAGGACGATGCCCGGCCGCCCCTGGAACGCCGCGTCCAGCCCTCGAGTGAGGCGATCGAGCTCCTCGACCCTGCCGACGAAGGGGGAGGCTTCGGTGGCCATGAGGCCATTCTCGCCCAATCGGGACAAGGGCGAGAGGCCGCACGCGAATAAGGACCTCCGACCTCACATCTAGGGATCCCGCCCGATGTGCGCCCGCCCCCCTCAGCCCTACCGTCGGGTTGGACGGTCGCGATCGGCGCGGCCGCAGAGATAGGGAGGTAGAGATGGCAACCATCGCAACGCAGCCCCAGGTCGAGTATCGCCCGGGTCCGAGGTGGATGGCGCTGTTCCTGGTCGCCGCCGCAGGGATCGGGGCGGGGACCGTGGCCCTGGTGCAGACCATGACCTCGGAGGGAGTCACCGCGGGACGCACGGCCGCGGTCTCCTCCGTCGACGGGGCGACCCAGACGAGGGCGCTGAACCAGCCGGCGGCGGTAGCTGAAACGTCCAGCTCCGCGTCGTTCAAGCTCAGCGCGGTGCTCGATCTGCGGAGCCTGAACGAGTCGGAGGCCCCGCTGTCGTCGTTCCTGCAGGGCATCCTCGACGGCAGGACGCTCAACGAGGTGAGGGCGACTGCCGGGTCGCTGGCCACCCAGGCTTATAGGGACCGCCTGACGGGCCTGGCCGAGGAGATCGCCGCGGCCACGAAGAACCTGGACGGGATCGCCGACGCCAGGACGCGCTGAACGGGCCCGCGGAGAGCGAATCCGTCCTAGGGCGTGATCGAGGACGCCGAGGGCCTCGGATACGAGGTCGCGGGGTCGTCTCCCCCTCGGATGAGGGGGAGCAAAGGGAGGAGGGGACTTTCCCCTCCTCCCTTTGGGCTGGGCTAGTCCGCCTGGTCCAGACCTAGAGGGTAGGCGAGCAGGGGCCACAGCTCAGCTGTGAGTTCCGACGCCCGATGGAGGGAGGAGAGGCCAACCCTTCTCACTACCCGAGCGGCTCGGCGGAAGGGGGAAGGCTTCGACGGCAGGATGCGTGCCGGGAGTGATGACCCAACCGATTGACTCACTCACGGACGCCGGCTCCTACCGCAGGCGTACTATTAAGTCTTGCCGACATCCACCTGATCATCCGTTGCGCGCTCGGCGACGCCGTTCGCCAGGGGCTGATCTCCCCACGCGTGGCCCTCGTGGCCCACCGCCGCGCCTGCGGTCCATCCCCAGGGTCTAACCGTCTCCGTGGACCCCCGACGAGCTCCGCGCCTTCCTGCGCGCCGCTGCCGGCCACCGGTTCTTCGATAGCAGAAGATCGTTGACCGTCGAGTAGTGCGCGTTCATGTGGAGTGTCGAGCGGCAGGAGAGCTTCCGGCGGATGAAGCGCAGTCGCGGCACAAGCAGCCTCAATGAAACTCCTTCTCTTTCCGGCATAGGAACTCGAATTGCTTCGGTGGTCATGACGCCCACTCTGCCCAACCGGGACGAGGGCGAGAGGCCGCACACGAATAAGGACCTCCGACCTCACATCTAGGGATCCCGCCGGATGTGCGCCCGCCCCCCTCAGCCTTACCGTCGGGTGGAGGGTCGCGATCGGCGCGGCCGGTGAGAAGGGGGACTTATGGCGAGGAGAGCGATGATGCGAAGGCTCACGGCGCTACTGGGACTTGCCGCCGTGCTGACGGTGGCGCCGATGTCACTGGCGGGGGCGATCACCACCGCCGGCGGGGGCACGGATGCCGCGTGCGAGCTGCCCGGCCAGCTCGTCCAGGCTGATCGTGAGGTCAGGGAGGCCTGCTCGGCCCGGGTGGCATCGGTCGAGCTTGCGCCCGTCCTGCCGGAGGCCGAATCGTCCGGCTTCCCCATCGGGTGGACGGCCGGCGGAGGCCTCGTCCTGCTGTTCGGCGTGGGGGTCTTGGCGATCGCGGCACAGCGGCACCGGCGCCCCCGGGTCCTGGCTTGACCCCAGCCGCTCGGACGGAACGGCGGAGCCCCGGTTTCGAGTCTCCCTCGGCCGGGGCTCCCGCCTTCTCCGACTCTGTAGGCGGTACACTTCCGGGTCGATTAGTAGCCGGGCCAGCGTAGCCGCTGGCCTAAGCCTTCAGGCCCGTAGATGCATACTTCGACCCGCCAACAGAATGCCTCCAGCAGAAGCTCCACAGCTCCGCAGCACCTCCAGATCGAGATCGTGAGGTGCATGCACTAAGCACCGTGTCCTGACCGACGCCAAGCGGTGTGGGGATCTTTGACCCTGATCCGCGGGGTTGCTTGCCCCCCGGGCACTGCCTCACTCCTCGTCCGACGTCGAGGCCCGCGACCGCGGGAACCCAACGTTCGCGACGGAATGGAAAACCCGAACCGAGGTGTGACGCATCGAGATCCTCGCCTCGACGACACCACACGTCCGATCTGATGATAGCGCCACGATGGTCACTGAGGCCGGCGCTCGACAGGAGCGGGATGAGGCACCGGAGACCACCCCGGGCGCTGGCCCGCCTGGGGGCGGTCGCAACCCTCGCGGGAGCGTTCGTCCTGTTCGTGTCCACGCTGCTCCATCCCCTGGACAGCGATCCGGGCGTCCCTCGGGCCGCCTTCGCCGAATACGGGGTGGACTCGCTGTGGGAGGGGAGCCGCGACAACTCGAAGGTCTTCCTCCCGACATGTGTTGGACGGACTCGCCATTGATCTGTTCGGCACGATCACTCGGCGCCACCGCCCGCCAGAGCGATGTGGTCGAGGGCAGGCATCCCGGCGAACTGGTCGAA
>DASUTW010000001.1:0-4299 GCA_036374395.1 Actinomycetota bacterium | reverse complement strand
CACCAGACCCACTTCCTGGAGCGGATGGACGTGCTCGAGGTGGCCGACGACGGCGCCACCTTCCTCCTCAACACCCCGTACGGCCCGGACGAGGTCTGGGAGCGCCTCCCGGTCGAGGTGCAGGAGCAGATCATCGTCAAGGGCCTGCGGTTCTTCGTGGTGGACGGCCACCGGGTCGCGCGCGAGGCCGGGCTGGCCGGACGCATCAACACCGTCCTCCAGACCTGCTTCTTCGCGCTGTCGGGCATCCTGCCGCGGGAGGATGCCATGGCGGCGATCAAGAAGGGGATCGAGAAGGCCTACGGGAAGCGGGGCCGGGAGGTCCTGGAGCGCAACTTCGCCGCCGTGGACGCGGCGCTCGAGGCCCTCCACCAGGTTGCGGTCCCCGATGCGATCGAGGGCGAGCGCCACCGGCTGCCGCCGGTCCCCGACGAGGCCCCGGACTTCGTCCGCCGGGTCACCGGAGCGATCATCGCCCGGCAGGGCGACCTCCTGCCCGTCAGCGCCTTCCCCGTGGACGGCACGTTCCCCTCGGGCACGGCGAGATGGGAGAAGCGCAGCATCGCTCTGGAGCTGCCCGCCTGGGACCCCGAGATCTGCATCGACTGCGCCAAGTGCGTCCTCGTGTGCCCCCACGCCGCGATCCGGATGAAGGTCTGGGACCCCGAGGTCGTGGACGCCCCGGCGGCGGTCCAGCACAAGGCGTGGCGGGGGAAGGACTTCGCGGGCCACCGGCTGACGATCCAGGTCGCTCCGGACGACTGCACCGGGTGCGCGGTCTGCGCGGATATCTGCCCCGCGGTCAGCAAGGAGGATCCATCCCACAAGTCGCTGACGATGGTCCCCACGGCCGACCGCCTGGAGGCGGATCGCGCCGGCTGGAAGGCGTTCCAGCAGCTGCCGACCGTGGACCGGACCGAGGTGCGACCCGACACGGTGAAGGGCTCGGGGCTCCTGGAGCCGCTGTTCGAGTTCTCCGGCGCCTGCGCCGGCTGCGGGGAGACCCCGTACCTCGGCCTGCTGAGCAGGCTCTTCGGCGACCGGACCCTGGTCGCCAACGCCACCGGCTGCTCCTCGATCTTCGGGGGCAACCTCCCCACGACCCCGTGGTCGAAGAACGACGAGGGGCGTGGCCCCGCCTGGTCCAACTCGCTGTTCGAGGACAACGCGGAGTTCGGCTTGGGGATGCGCGCCGGGCTCGACCGCCGGGCGGAGCGAGCCAGGAGGCTGCTGGCCGGGCTGTCGTGGGAGCTCGGATGGGAGCTGCCCCAGGCGATCCTCCGCGCCGACCAGGACTCCGAAGAGGAGATCGCCCGCCAGCGGGCCCGCGTGGCGGAGCTGAAGGAGCGGCTCGAAGGCATGGAACCGCCGGAGGCCCGGGAGCTGCTGGGGCTGGCAGACGACCTCGTGCGCAAGAACGTGTGGATCGTGGGCGGCGACGGATGGGCCTACGACATCGGGTTCGGCGGGCTGGACCACGTCCTGGCGTCGGGTCGGGACGTGAACATCCTCGTCCTGGACACCGAGGTCTACTCGAACACCGGCGGGCAGGCCTCGAAGGCCACGCCGCTCGGCGCGGCGGCGAAGTTCGCTTCGGCGGGCAAGGCGACGGCCAAGAAGGACCTCGGGATGATCGCGATGACCTACGGCGACGTGTACGTGGCTCAGGTGGCGCTGGGCGCCGACAACCCGCAGACCGTGAAGGCGCTGGCCGAGGCCGAGGCGTACCCCGGCCCCTCGCTGGTCATCGCCTACGGCACGTGCATCGAGCACGGCATCGAGATGGCCACCAGCATGACCCACCAGAAGGAGGCCGTGGCCGCGGGTCACTGGCCCCTGTACCGGTACGACCCTCGGCGCGTCCGCGAGGGATCGCCCGCCTTCCAGCTCGACTCCCGGTGGAAGGAGGGCGCGTTCAGAGAGTTCGCCATGAAGGAGACGCGGTTCGCGGCCCTGGCTCGGTCGAACCCGGTCAGGGCCGAGCAGCTGCTGGAGGCCGCGGAGGAGGACATCGCCGAGCGGTGGCGGCGCTACGAGCGGCTCGCCGCCGGATGATCCTCAGCGTCCGAAGAAGGCCTCCGGGTCGACCATCTCCGCGCTGAGCCCGCAGAACCGGTTCGACCACTGCTGATCCGCAGCGATCGCCTCGTAGAGTTGGCGGAGCGGGGGCGTGAGGGGCTCGAGGCGCGACATCCGGAGCGCCCATCGGAACCAGGGGAGCGCGGCCTCGTCGCGTCCCCGCGCGTAGGCCTCGAGCTCGTCATCCACGCGGGGGGGCTCCCGCAGGCCGCGGTCGATCGCCCCCGCGAGCGCCTCGGCGTCGCGGAACGCGTCGGAGATCCCCTGGGCGGGGGCCGGATCCTTGTGGTAGCCGGCGTCCCCGACGAGGGCCCATCCCGGGCCCGCCGATCGCCGGAAGTGGTTGGGGACGCGGTGCATGCCGGCGAAGCGCTCCACGCGTCTCCCATCCAGGACGCGCTCCGCGAGCGCGGGGAACCGTCGCAGCCCCTCGAGGTAGCTTCCCTCGATCCGGCCGCGCACGCCCTCCGGGTAGGCGAAGGTGGAGAAGACGATGCTGACCATCGCCAGGCCGTCGTGGGTGGGGAAGGCTGCGGCTCCGAGGCCCGGCACCGCGTAGAAGTCCAGGCGGTCGAGCCCCACGTCCTCCCAGTACGTGTAGTAGGCGTGGGTCCTGGGGGCGTGCACCTCGTATCGCTCGGCCCCGACCTCCCGGGCGACCGTGGACCGGAGGCCGTCCGCCCCGACGACGACGCGGGCCCGCTCCTCGACCATCGAGCCGCCCCGGAGCCTTCCCCGGACCCCCACGGCCCGGCCGTCCTCCTCCACGACCTCCTTCACCGTGAAGCCCTCGCGCAGCTCAGCGCCGGCTTCCTCGGCCGCTCGGGCCAGTAGCTCGTCCAGCACGAGGCGGCGGGGACCGAACCCCTCCGTCACGCCGTCGGGCGTCGGGGGACGGCCGACGAACCGGATCCCCTCGACGTCCCACCCCATGTCGAGGATGGGAGGGCAGCCGGTGGCGCGGAGGCGGTCCAGCAGGCCCCACGCCTCGAGGCGCGCCACGCCCTTCTGGTGGATGTAGTGGGTCGAGACGGTGTCGCTGGGGAACCGCGCACGCTCCAGCAGCAGCACGCGGTGGCCTCGGCGGGCCAGGAGCATCGCGAGGGGCGAGCCCGCGCAGCGTGCTCCGACCACGATCGCGTCGTACACGCCCACATCATGTGGGCGAGCGCTCGCCCGCATCAAGCCGAGCACTGCCCCTCACACCAGCAGGACCACCAGCCCGGACGCGGTGAGCGCCGCGAGGACGGCAAACATCGCCACCACGGGGAGCTCGCCGCGACCTAGGAAGTAGCCGGGACTGGCGACCGTCGTGTAGAGGAGCATCCCCAGGGGGGCGGCGAGGAACGCCCTCGCCCCTCCCGCCAGGACGGCGATGCCGGAGGCGACGAGGGCTACGGCCGTCAGGAGCTCCGCCGCGAGGTGAAGCCTCAGCTCGCCGCGGGTCCGATCCTCTCGCTCCCACGCGCCGCGCCACGCCACGGCCCACCACACGGCCATCAGCGCTCCTACCGCCACCGCGTAGACGGCGACCGCGTCCGTCATGCTACGCGGCCCTGAGGTGATCCATCTCCTCCTGGATCCGCTCCTCGCTGGGAGGGCGGCTGAACGTGTCCCAGGCGTGGAACCCGAGCCCGATCCCCCAACCGACCAGGGGGAAGATGGGCCAGAAGAACCCGGCACCCGTCATCGCCCAGACCACGATGAGCACGGTGTTCACCATCAGGTAGGCGAGGAGGTGAGCGGTGAAGTCCCGCTTCCTCTTCAGCCTCTCCACTGCCTGCTCCCGCAGGATCTCCTCGTCCTCTCTTATCTCCACCATCGGTTCATCCTCCTCTCAGCCGGATCTCGCTCCCGCCAGCTCCCCTCCGGCTCGTTCTCCGCCGAGGATGCTCTCGGCGTGCGGCGGAAGTTCCATACCCCTCAGCTGCATGGCGAGGTGCAGGACGATGTGACCGCCGATCGCCGCGATCGGGCTGCCGGTCGCCAGGTAGGCGACGCTCAGCGCAGTGCAGCCGATCACCGGCGAGACGATCCCCCGCCCCCGGTACTCGGGGTAGCCGAGGTGATGGGCGACGATGACCACGACGCTTGCGGCCAGGGCCGCCAGGCCCCTCCAGGCGTCGCCCCAGTCCAGCGCCCCGAGCAGCTGCCACGTGACCACCACGGGCAGCACCGAGAGCAGCAGGCCCTCCGCCGACCCGTAGACGACCCCCTCCC